>NZ_JAUBVE010000006.1:0-145144 GCF_036705715.1 Microcoleus sp. AT3-D2
AGTCGATCGAACGTTCTCAACCCGAACCCGAACCGATTTTAGATACACCAAAGTCGATCGAACGTTCTCAACCAGAATCCGAACCGATTTTAGATACACCAAAGTCGATCGAACGTTCTCAACCCGAACCCGAACCGATTTTAGATACACCAAAGTCGATCGAACGTTCTCAACCAGAACCCGAACCGATTTTAGATACACCAAAGTCGATCGAACGTTCTCAACCCGAATCCCAACCAGTTGTAAAAAATCGGCCACTTAAAAAAAAGCCACAACCGAGTAGCGATTCTCAACCAGAACAGCCACCTGTTACCAAAAAGCGACAAATAGAAAGAAAAAAACAGGATAGCGACAGCAGCGAAACACCACCCGCAGGCGACTCAGAATGAACCAATTACCAATAGCCAATTACCCATTCCCAATTCCTAAATGTTAGTAATGATTAGTAATATTGTCGCAATTTACCGCAAAGAACTACAAAGCTATTTTGCCTCGCCATTAGCCTATGCCATCGCAGCAGTTTTTTGGCTAATCACCGGCTACTTTTTAATAGCCATCCTCCTAGCCCCCGACGGGTTAATTCCCCAAATCGGCCAGCGAGACCAAATGGGAATTACCGAACCTCCGATCGACGTAGCCTACGAATTCCTGCAACTATTCCTGCGAATAATGGGTTCCCTATCCTTGTTCGTACTACCCGCACTCTCAATGGGACTTTACGCAGAAGAACGCAAACGTGGAACCTTAGAACTATTAGCCACATCGCCCTTAACAAACTGGGCCGTTGCTACTGGCAAACTCCTCGGTGTTTTAACATTTTATACCACGATGTTGGTGCCGCTGCTGTTCTGCGAGGCGATCGCCCTCAGTTCCTCAACCCCACCCGTACCCCCCGGAGTTCTTCTGCTAGGACACGGCGGCTTAATCTTACTAGCAGCAGGAGTATTGTCCCTCGGAATGTTTATTTCCTCCCTCACCGACAGCACAATTTTATCAGCCATCCTCACCTTCACTCTAGTATTATTTCTCTGGGTGATCGATGCAGTCGCCGTCAGTATCGGTGGCCCCTTCGGAACAGCATTAGGACATTTGTCGCTGCTAACAAATTACACCAATCTTGTCAAGGGAGTTTTCGACACCAGCAGTTTAATTATGTTTGCCAGTTACATCATTTTAGGAGTATTTCTGACCGCCCAATCCATCGATGCCTTGCGATATCAGCGTTCTTAAAAACATTAGGTAAGGCAGAGACAGAGAAGGTTATTTTTGCCAAAGTAAAGAGAAGTAAAGAGCAAAGGGAAGGTTATTTTTTCCCTGTTAATCATTCTACAAAATACCTCAAACAATGAGATTTATCAATCCCAAAATCGACTTTGCGTTCAAAAAAATATTCGGTTCCAGCGACAGCAAAGACATCCTGATTAATTTTTTAAACGCCATCCTTTATGAAGCACAGCCGATCATCGAAGACTTAGAAATAATCGACTCCCAACCAGAACCTCAAAATCTCGCAACCCAAGACACACACCTAGATGTCAAAGCCACAATTAACGGCGGCAGAATCGCCCTAGTTGAAATTCAACTGATAAACGTGCCTTCCTTTGGGAACAGAGTTTTGTACAACGCTGCCAGAAGCTACAGCCAACAATTAACAGGAAAAGAACGCTACGAAAGACTAAAAACAGTAATTTCCTTGAAAATTGCCGACTTTGAAATGTTTGAAAATCAGCCAGAATTTTTGTCGCGGTTTGTTTTTCAAGAAAAAGAGCAACAGTTTGAGTGTCCAGATACTGCAATAGAATTAGTATTTATCGAACTGCCAAAATTTACCAAGGAATTAGCAGAATTAGCAACAACAGCAGAGCAATGGATTTACTTTCTCGAAAAAGCCAGCACTCTGGAGACAGTACCAGAAACACTCAGTGCAGTTCCCGAAATTCAGAAAGCTTTTAGAATTGCCACCGAAGAAAACTTCACTCAGGAAGAATTAAATGAGTTGCAGAAGCAAGAATTGTGGATTCAAGACCAGCAGATTGCCATAGATGTAGCAAGAGAACAGGTGACAAAAACCGCTCAACTCTCGTTAATATTGCGTCAGTTAGTGAAGCGCTTAGGCACAATACAACCGGAAACCGAAAACTGCATCCGTCAATTAGGTATACAGGAATTAGAAGAACTAGGAGATGCCGTGCTGGATTTCAACAAGCCGTCAGATTTAACAGCATGGTTGCAGGCTAATGCGATATAGAATAACATCCTCAAACCGGAATTTTGTCACTCAATATTTACATTATGAAAATTAGCAAAACAAATTGGAAATACGTTTTTTTGCTGGGGCCCCTCCTCATCGCAGCGGGGGTAACAGCAGCATTTGTATCTGGAGTATGGGATCCCCTGACAGTCGGTTTAGTTATTGCCGGAGCAGTGACGATCGCACTTTGGCTGCTATATTTGAGTTACGAACAAAGCTTTTGGGGGCAGCGTTCCACTCAAGCCAGCACCAACGCCCTAATTGCTACCCTCGCCGTCTTTGTGATTCTCGGAGTAATTAACTTCATAGCCGTTCGCTATCCCGTCCGCATCGACTTAACCGAAAGCCAACAATTTACCCTTGCCCCGCAGACTCAACAAATACTGCGAAACCTGCAACAAACAGTCAAAGTTTGGGTATTTGACCCCATCCAAAACCCCCAAATTAAAGAATTGCTGCAAAGCTACAAACGCGAGGGAGGCGAAAAGTTCCAATTCGAGTTTGTTGACCCGCAGACCCAACCTGGAAAAGCGCGGGAATTTAGTATTACTAGCATCGGAGAAGTTTACCTGCAATCCGGCGACAAAAAACAAGTTCTGCAAAAAGGTGGCACTGCTTTTGGTAGCGACCCAAATCAAGGTCTTTCAGAGATCAAACTGACCAATGCCTTAGAAGAAATCCTGAGCACTCGCGTTGCTACAGTTTACTTTTTGCAAGGCAAAGGAACCCGCCCGATAAAGGAAGGTCAAGGCGGAATTCAGCAAGCTGAAAAAGCTTTGAAAGATAAATACTACAACGCCCAAACGCTGAATTTGACCGAACGCAAAGAAGTGCCAGAAGATGCAGATGCTTTAATCATTCCGGGGCAGGACAAACCGTTTTCCGATACAGAAATTAAAGCACTAAGAGCTTATCTCGATCGCGGCGGCAGTTTATTGTTAATGGTAGACCCGGCAATTGATACGGGATTGGGCAAATTGCTGGAAGAATGGGGCGTAAAACTAGACGCCCGTTTGGCCATCGATGCTTCGGGCACTGGTCAAAGATTTGGCCTGGGCCCCACGGTTCCAACAGTCAGGCGCTACGGCGAACATCCGATTACTCAAAGTTTTGGCAACGGTATTTCATTTTATCCATTTGCGCGTGCTTTGGAAACCTCGCCAGTAGCAGGGATAGAGGAAAAACCGCTGATTTGGACGAGTCAGGAAAGTTGGGCGGAAAGCGATTTGACGACTAAGAAATTGGAGTTTGATCAGAAGACCGATAAACAAGGCCCGCTATTATTAGGTGTAGCTTTAGTTCGATCGTCCACTGACAGCACTCCCTTAAAGCCCTCACCTTCACCAACACCAACTTCGCCCTCGCCTTCACCCCAAGCATCGCCGACAGATTCACCATCGCCGACAGATTTACTATCTCCGACAGATTCGCCATCACCTTCACCCCAAGCATCGCCGACAACTTCGCCATCTCCGACAGATTCACCATCGCCGACAACTTCGCCATCTCCGACAGATTCCCCATCTCCGACAGATTCACCATCGCCGACAACTTCGCCATCTCCGACAACTTCGCCAACAGCTTCCCCAATCAGCTATTCGGTGATTGTGTCGCAAGAAGCAACGCCTCCAGCATTACCGACGACTTCGCCAACGCCCACAGCATCTCCCACAGCATCTCCCACAGCATATCCAGAAAGTTCGCCAACACCCACAGCATCTCCCACAGCATCTCCCAGTCCAACCGCAACTCCTTCTGTGCCTTCAGCTTCTCGAAAAACATCGCGAATGGTAGTAATTGGCACATCTCAATTTGTGACTAACGGTTGGTTTGACCAACAACTCAATAGCGACGTGTTTCTCAATTCAGTCAGTTGGTTGAGTAAACCAGACCAGCAAAGCTTTTCTATCAGTCCGAAAAAAGCTACCAACCGCCGCATTAACATGACGGCCATTCAAGTAGGATTGCTGGTTTTAGCTTGGCTAATGTGGCCTTTACTCGGGCTGGGAATTGGCGGCGCTATCTGGTGGAAGAGAAGATAAGTTAGTTGACTGTTGACAGTTGTCAGTTGTCAGTTGACAGTTGTCAGTTGACTGTTGTCAGTTGTCAGTTGACTGTTGTTATTAATAACAAACTCCCCAATTCCCAATGCCCAATTCCCAATTCCCAATTCCCAATTCCCAATTCCCAATGCCCAATTCTCAGTTATTATGAAATTGCAGAAAAATACATTAGTATTGATAGCCGTCGCGCTTAGTATGACTGGGTTGGTTGCTTTGTTCGAGATGCAAGTATCTCCGAAACAGGAAGCCGCTAAGGAAGAAAAACAGAAAATTTTTGCTTTTAACTCCGATCGCATACAATTCTTTACAGTCAAAACTCCCGAAAAAATCTTGACTTTTGAACGAGTTTATGCGACAAAAGGAGGCAAGTCTAGCTGGGAAATGAAATTGCCAGTGCAAGCACACGCAAGTCAGGCCTCGGTGGATTTTTTGCTAGACAGGCTGGCAACAGGAAAGAGCGATCGCACGATTAATATTACTGCTGCTAAACTGCCAGAATACGGTCTCGACCAACCCCAAGCTACAGTCACAGTAAAACTGGACAACCAGGAAACTCACCGCCTAGTTTTAGGCAAAACAGACTTTAGCGGCCGCTTCTTGTACGCTCAAGCCAATCCACCGGAAGCGCCCCCTCAAAATTCAGCCCAAAATTTGCCCGTGCTGCTAGTGCCTTTTGACTTTAAAAATGCCGTCCAGCGACCTTTGTCAGAGTGGAAAAAAGCAGAAGCACCCAAAACAGACAAACCGCAAAAACCATCTCCCACGCCAAGTCCTGAGAATAAATAGATGGCCGATTGCTCGAATAGGGTGCGGGGCACAGGACATTCGGTATGACCCGGTAACACTCTGGGATAGAATTTAAAGAACAAATCCCAAAACCTGTTACATCCAACATTCCTCACCTAAAATACAGAAAAGTCTAAACTTAAACTGTATTTAAGTGGCGTGCATTACCCCCAGGAAAGGGCGAATATGTTTCAGACAGCACTCAACCAAGGTACGACAGCAACGGATACAGCGCTTGACGTTGAACTCCGCAAGGTCTTTAAGGTATTTAACGGCGAAACCGCAGTCCGCGGAGTAGACCTCAGCATTCGTCAAGGAGAATTTTTTAGCATCCTCGGGCCCAGTGGCTGCGGCAAGACTACGACGCTGCGCTTAATCGCTGGGTTCGAGACTCCCTCGGCGGGCGAATTGATGATTCGCGGGCAGTCGATGACCAACACTCCAGCTTACCGCCGTCCGGTAAATACTGTGTTTCAAAGCTATGCTTTGTTCGGACACATGAATGTCTGGGACAATATCGCTTTTGGATTGCGGATAAAAAAGCAGGGGAAAGCGGAAATTGAAGAACGGGTACGGGAAGTTTTGCAATTGGTGAAAATGGAATCTTTCGCCAACAGGTTTCCCGGTCAAATGTCGGGCGGCCAGCAGCAACGGGTGGCTTTGGCGAGAGCTCTGGTAAATCGACCGGCGGTTCTGCTGCTGGACGAGCCCCTGGGTGCCCTGGATTTGAAGTTGCGGAAGCAGATGCAGTTGGAACTGTCGAATTTGCACCAAGAATTGGGTTTGACTTTTGTGATGGTGACTCACGACCAAGAAGAGGCGATGAGTCTGTCTGACCGGATTGCGGTGATGCACGAGGGCAGGATTGAGCAAATTGGCTCTCCTGAAGAAATTTATGAGTGCCCGCAGACGGCTTTTGTGGCGGATTTTATTGGCGATACGAATTTGTTTGCGGGTACGGTAGAATCGATCGACCGATCGACTCTCACAGTTCGCACCTCGGCCAATCTGAAAATAATCGTTCAGCAGTCGGATATGTGGAATGGTGTCACAGGCGACTCTGTTGTGGTCAGCGTTCGGCCGGAAAAAGTATATTTGAATCTCTACCAGCCGGAAGTGTCGGTCAACTGTTTTGAAGGGCGGCTCAAAAATACTATGTACATGGGCACGCACGTTCATTACGTAGTTGAGTTGGCGTCGGGCGATAAAATTACTGTACGCCAGCCAAACACCGGCGGCTCTTTCCCAGATCCGCACACGCCGATTTACGCTTACTGGGGAACTACTGATTGTCTCGCTTTGACCGATAGGAATTAGTCAGTTTGCAGTTGGCAGTTGGTATTAGTCATTAGTCATTAATCATTGGTTATTTGTTGGTGGTTGGTTCTCCTAACAAATAACATAGGACAATTCCCAATTACCAATTCCCCAATCTTCAATCCCCAATTCCCCAATCTAAAATCTAAAATCTAAAATCTAAAATCTAACTGTGCCTCCGACTAACTTACCAATTTCCAGGATTTTCCCGGCTAATTCTACACGCCGTCAGTTCCTAAAAAATTCGGCGGCGACAATTTCCGGGTTAGCTCTTTCTAGTTGTGGCTGGCGGCTTGCAGACGTACAATCTGCTCCTCCCGTCAAAGGTGATGCCGACCAACTTTTCATCTATACTTGGGCAGGATATACCGATAACGCTTTGCTCGATCGCTTTGCCGAAAAAACCGGCATTCGCGTAGTGGCCGACGTGTTTAGCTCCAACGAAGAGATGCTGGCGAGAGTTCAAGCCGGTGGCGGCCGCGCCTACAGCGTCATTTACCCGTCTGACTACATGGTGGTTCAGATGACGGAACTCGGGCTGCTGATCCCATTAGACCAGTCGATTTTGGGCGGGATCGATCGGCTCAGAAAACAGTTCCAAAACCCTGTATATGACCCAGGAAACCGCTACAGCGTCCCTTTGAGTTGGGGAACCACAGGCTTGATTTACAACAGCGAACAACTCAAAGAAGAACCTGAAGATTGGAATTATTTGTGGCAGCACAAACAGGAGTTAGCAAGGCGAATGACCCTGGCTAGCGATGTTCGAGAAGTCATGGGCGCTGCGTTGCGGATGCTGGGCTATTCTCTGAATTCTACGAACCCAGAGCACGTGAAACAAGCTTACGAAAAGTTGGTGGAACTCAAACCGGCGATCGCATCTTTTACTACTGATGCTTGGCGGCCTCAAATGCTGACCGGGGACTTGAAGGTAGCTATGTGTTATTCTTCTGATGCTAATGAAGTAATTTCAGATTCAGAGAACGATAAATTGAAGTATGTCGTCCCCAAAAGTGGTTCTTCTCTGTGGACTGACACTTTAGTAATTCCTAAAGGTGCTCCCAATCCCGAAGCAGCTTATAAATGGATTAACTTTATGCTGCAACCCGATGTCGCTGCTTCTTTAGTAGAGCGACTCAGTTTTTCAACTCCTTTGGAAGATGCTTTTAGTTTGTTGCCGCCGGAAGTCCGCCAAAACGACATTCTTTTCCCTCCGGAATCTGTTTTGAAAAAGTGCGAAGGTGTGGCTCCGGTAGGGAAATTTATGGAAGTGTACGATCGCTATTGGACTAAATTAACCAGCGGCTAATCGTCAAACCTAGGGCGGGTTTTACACGCAATTTCTGATTCTTACCCAATATTTACATCAACCCGCCCCCGTACAGCCGATCGCACACTCTATCCGTATTATATCCGCGTTAATCCGCGTTAATCAGCGGTTAAAAACTCAAAAAAATTGCTCTATGGCTGTTTCAACTAGAACTCCCCCTCCTCTTCCTCCCAATTCTTCCTTGAAGGCTGAAACTGTTTCCCCGTGGTCGGCGTGGGCTGGGCCGCTGGCATTGCTCGGCCCTTCTGGATTGTTGCTGCTTTTATTATTAGTCATACCAACTTTGGTGATTTTTCAGCTTAGTTTGGTGCCGAATATTAAACCGGGAGATTTGGTGAATCCTTCGGGAATCGGCAATTACCTGCGAGTGTTTGAGCCGCTGAATTTGCAGGTGATGGGTCGATCGCTCTTTTTCGCAACGGGGACTACTATTCTGTGTTTGCTGCTGGGATTTCCCGTGGCTTACTGGATCGCCCTCAATGTCTCGAAAAAGTGGCGGAATTTAACTTTGTTAGGCTTTGTTTTGCCGCTGTGGACTTCTTCGCTGTTGCGATCGTATGCTTGGATTACAATTCTGCGTCCTACGGGGGTTCTCAACTCGCTGCTGGCACTTGTAGGCATTCCTCCTCTGGAATTGCTCAATCAAAGTTCCGCAGTTTTAATCGGCATGGCTTACAGTTATTTGCCTTATATCGTGACAATTCTCTACGCTTCTTTGGAAAAGTTAGACCGCAGGTTGCTAGAAGCATCTCAGGATTTGGGCGCGAATCCAGTGGAAACTTTCTGGAAAGTGACAGTACCTCAGACAATGCCGGGAATTGCTGCGGGTTCTTTGCTAGTATTTATTAGCTGTTTGGGCGATTTTGTCGATCCGGAGTTGCTTGGTGGAGCTTCGAGCATGACGGCGGCTCGTTTAATTTACAATCAGTTTTTGGGGGCGACTCAAAATTGGGGTCTGGGTTCGGCTCTGAGTATGGTATTAATCTTTGCAGTGAGTATCGGAATTGCCCTTTTGCTCAAATATGGCGATCGTAATGCAATTTAAAGAAGTCATTAGTCATTAGTCAGTAGTCATTAGTTATTGGTTACTTTTTATTGGTAGCTACTCACAAATAACAACTGACAACAACCGATTACCAATTACCAATTACCAACTACCAACTACCAATTCCCCATTAGCGAGACATGGAAAATACCGCCGAAAATCCACAGGAGGAAATCCAAGCCGATATGTACTTAAAACCTAAATTTAAGATTTCTTGGCAGGTAATATTTGCCGTTTTGATGTTTTTTTATATGTACCTGCCCATCCTGGTACTCACCTTTTACAGCTTTAACAAATCGCGTTTTAGCGCAGGTTGGGAAGGATTTACTTTAGATTGGTACGTTAAATTATTTAGCGATACGCGGATTTTAATTGCCCTGAGAAACAGTTTAACAGTAGCTGTTTGTGCAGTTGCAATTTCGGCTGTACTCGGCACTTTGATGGCCGTTGGTTTAGCCCGCTACCGCTTTCCTGGCAAGAGTTTATATCAGGGAGTTTCCTACTTGCCGATTATTATTCCAGATATTGCGACCGCAGTTGCTACTCTGGTATTTTTAGCGGCGCTGGCTATTCCTCTGAGTTTGTGGACAATTGTCGCCGCTCACATTGTGTTTTGTCTGGCTTACATCGCCCTAGCTGTTTCTACTAGATTGGCAGATTTAAACCCGTATTTAGAAGAGGCTGCCTTGGATTTGGGTGCAACGCCTGTTGAAGCTTTTATTCAGGTTTTGCTCCCTCAATTAATACCCGGAATTGTTTCCGGTTGTCTGCTGTCTTTTGTCCTCAGCATGGACGATTTTTTGATTGCTAGTTTTACCGCAGGTAGCGGGACTACAACTCTGCCGATGGAAATTTTTAGCCGGATTCGGACTGGGGTGAAACCTGATATTAATGCTCTCAGCGTGCTGTTGATAGTAGGTTCGGGAGGATTGGCGTTTTTAGCGGAATATTTGCGCGGCCGGGGCGAGCAAAAACGGACTCATTAGGCAGTGGGCAGTTGACAGTGGGCAGTTGACAGTTGGTTATTTGTGAGTTGTTACCAATTCCCCATGCCCCATGCCCCATGCCCCATGCTGCTACTTAGCTGGTAATTTCACCTTAGTAGCCAAACCTAGTGCTTCCAAGACTTGAATTGTCATCCAAGTGAAGTCAATTTCCCACTTTTCCATACCGTGACGGGCCGAGTATTGATAAGCATGGTGGTTGTTGTGCCAGCCTTCGCCGTAAGTCAAAAGCGCAACCCACCAACAGTTAGTAGAACTATCCTTTGTTTCGTAAGTGCGGTAGCCAAATTTGTGAGTGGCGCTGTTAACAAACCAGGTGCAGTGATACACCAAAACTAAGCGTACAAAAATTACCCACACTACAAACGGCCAGCCTGCTGCTAAGTAAAGCAAGACGCCAAAGACGATTTGCATTGGGAGAAAGTAGTTTTGCAAAAATTGGTAAAATGGATCGCTCGAAATGTCTTTTGTGCAGCGGGCAATTTCAGCGTGAGCTGGACCTTTATATAGCATCCAGCCGATGTGACTCCACCAAAAACCCTTTTGGGCATTGTGAGGGTCGAGCGCATTTTGGTCAGAGTGGGTGTGGTGCAATCGGTGCAGCCCAACCCAATCAATTATTCCTCCTTGACAGGCAAGGGCTCCGCAAAATGCTAGAAAGTATTCTACGAATTTTGGTGTCTGAAAGCTACGGTGGGTGAGCATACGATGCCATCCGAGAGTTATTCCCAAACCGCCGGTTATCCAGTGCATAAATACTGTTAAACCAACTGCTGTCCAATTGAAGTTACTGGGTAGCAGTGCGAACAAAGCGCCGATATGAAGTCCTGCTAAACTAATAACGTGCTTCCAATTGTATTGGAGTTTTTCTTGAGTTGCTATTGTCATTCTTTTTTTGATTTCTGATGAGATGCCGACCGGGATTCACGCATAATAGTTTGGATTGAGCAGTGAACTTTTTTTGCTGCACACTTGCCCAAACTAATAAAGAATCAATGATAGATTTGGGATTAGGATTGAAAAAGATTTACGGTTGTATTTTGAAAATAAAAAATTTGGTGGCCAAACAAATTTTTTTGTTCCCAATTATATTATAACTGATTCTGGTTTTGGTTGGGTCGATCGCACCATACGGATCGATCTCTGTTCAACCCAACCTATACCGATCGCAAAGACAGGATTAGGCATTGGTCACCAGCCATTAGTCCAGAACTGATGAGCGACAACCAATGACTAATTGCCGATCTCTATTTTTCTGCTAATTTCACTTTGGTTGCCAAACCCAGCGATTGCAGCAATTGAATTGTCATCCAGGTGAAGTCGATTTCCCACCATTGCAGGCCGTGGCGAGCCGAGTATTGAAAGGCGTGGTGGTTGTTGTGCCAGCCTTCGCCGTAGGTGAGCAGAGCCACCCACCAACAGTTCGTCGAGCTATCGCCCGACTCGTAGGTGCGGTAGCCGAATTTGTGGGTAGCGCTGTTAACCAGCCAAGTGCAGTGGAACACCACCACGATCCGCATAAACACGCCCCAAACCACGAAAGACCAGCCGCCTAATAAATAAAGCAAAACACCGAAGACAACTTGGATGGGGATAAAATATGCTTGGAGAAACTTGTATACTGGGTCGTCGCCGATGTCTTTAGTAAAGCGAGGGATTTCAACTCTGATCGGGAGATCCGAGAGCATCCAACCCATGTGGCTCCACCAGAAGCCTTGATTGGAATCGTGGGGATCTGTTTCGGTGTCGGAATGTATGTGGTGTAACCGGTGCATTCCTACCCAGTCGATCGGGCCACCTTCGCAGGAAAGCGTACCGCAAATAACTAGAAAATACTCTAGCCATTTCGGTGTTTGAAAACTGCGGTGGGTGACGAGGCGGTGAAATCCGAGAGTAATTCCTAAACCACCTGTTACCCAATGCAGGAATACTGCTAGCCCGACCGCAGACCAGCTAAAATTACCCGGCAGCAAAGCAAATAAAGCACCGATGTGCAGAAAGGCCATAAAGCCTACGACAGGCCAATCAGGAGAAGTTTTTTTGGAAGTTGCAATCGTCATGAATATATTATGTTTACAAACTAGGGGCCGCATCTACGCCATAATGAACAGCGCGCACGCAAAGGGTGAGCGAGGTATAGATGAATAGCGTTTCACGGCTACAGGAAGCAGAACAGGCACTCTTTCAGATTTTTTCTGGTATTGACACTACAGTCAAGCAAAATCTTCAACGAGTCTTAAAAGCTTTTCGCAGCCACCGGGTTGGAGTCCACCATTTTGCAGGGGTTACGGGTTACGGCCACGATGATTTGGGTCGGGAGACTTTGGACGGAGTGTTTGCCGAAGTGGTAGGGGCCCAGGCCGCGGCTGTCCGGGTACAGTTTGTTTCAGGTACTCACGCGATCGCCTGTGCTCTTTTTGGCATCCTGCGTCCTGGTGACGAAATGTTGGCAGTGGCTGGTTCTCCCTACGATACTTTAGAAGAAGTGATCGGCTTGCGGGGGCAAGGTCAAGGTTCACTGCTTGAGTTTGGCATTAGTTACCGTCAGTTGCCTCTAACTCGCGAAGGAAGTGTGGATTGGCAGGCATTGAGCTCTACTATTTCAGCAAAGACTCGCCTGGTTTTTATCCAGCGCTCTTGCGGCTATTCTTGGCGGTCGAGTTTGTCTATTTCTGAGATTGAAAAAATCGTCGCCATAGTCAAACATCAGAATCCTAGCACAATTTGCTTTGTTGATAATTGTTACGGGGAGTTTGTTGATGATTGCGAACCTACTGCTGTGGGTGCGGATCTGATGGCTGGTTCTTTAATCAAAAATCCGGGGGGTACGATCGTCCCTGCAGGCGGTTACGTGGCCGGGAGGGCTGATTTAGTGGAGGCGGCAACTTGTCGCTTGACGGCGCCGGGAATCGGCAGCAGCGGCGGTGCAACTTTTGATTTGAATCGGTTGCTGTTTCAGGGTTTGTTTATGGCTCCCGGTTGTGTGGGGGAGGCGATGAAGGGAAATCATTTGACGGCTTATGTTTTTTATAAGTTGGGTTATCGAGTGAATCCTATGCCTTTGGCTAGAAGACGAGATGTGATTCAGGCGATCGAATTCGGTTCTGCTGATAAGTTAATTGCTTTTTGTCGGGCTGTTCAGCAAAATTCTCCCGTCGGTTCCTATTTAGATCCGGTGCCGGCTCCGATGCACGGGTATGAAAGTCAGTTAGTGATGGCTGGGGGTACTTTTATTGATGGGAGTACGTCGGAGTTTTCGGCTGACGGGCCTCTGCGGGAACCTTACGTGGCTTTTTGTCAGGGGGGAAGTCATTGGACTCATGTATCGATCGCCCTGGAAGCCGCGATCGAGGCTGTGGGCCCAGCAAATAAAATGACTAATCACTAATTACCAGACGCGGATTTGTTGCTAATCGACCGTCTTCCATGTAGATAATTCGATCGGCAATGTCGAGAATGCGGTTATCGTGCGTTACTAGCAAAATCGTGCAGCCTTGTTCTTTTGCTAGTTTTTGCATGATTTCTACGACATCTCGCCCGGATTTTTTATCTAAAGCGGCGGTTGGTTCGTCCGCTAAAACTATTTTAGGGCGGCTGACTAACGCGCGGGCGATCGCAACTCTTTGTTTTTGCCCTCCCGACAAATTTTCGGGGTAATAATTAGCCCGCTCTCCCAAACCCACTGCTTCTAACATAGCTATTGACAAAGCATCCATATTCTGATTTAGCATTTCTGCGTGCAGTTCCAAAGACATTCGCACATTTTGCTTGGCTGTCAAGAATGTCATCAAGTTATGTGCTTGAAAAATATAGCCAATTTGCTTTCTGAGTTTAGTTAACTGAGTTTTGCTAGCTCCGTGTATTTCTTGCCCAAGAATTTTGAGACTGCCTTCTTGAGCCGAACGCAGCCCCCCTAACATTGTCAATAAAGTTGTTTTGCCGGAACCAGAGGGTCCCGTCATAATGACTATCTCTCCGGGGTTGATTTCGAGATTTATGTCAAATAAGGCTTGTTTTTTGAGAGAGCCTTGACCGAAGTAATGGTTGAGGTTTTGGACTGAAATTACTGGTTCGGTTGCGGTAGTTGGGTGAGCGGGATAATTTAGGGTTTGCATGGTAATTTTGGGGAGTTTTTTTGACCGCAGATGCAGGCAGATTGACGCTGATGAACGCAGATTAGAAGATGTCTGCCGGGTCGGCTGATTGGAGTTTGCGGAGGGCGAGGGCGCCGGAACCGGTACACATCACGATCGTCAAACTTAACACTACAACCGCTCGATTTGTTGTCATCGCAATTGGCAGTAAAGTGGCAGATTGTGCTAGCGAATACAGCCCGTTGGCTAAAACAATTCCCGGCATAAAACCTAATACAGCTAATAGCAGAGCTTCCTGAATTAAGACTCCGACTAAATAGCGATCGCTATATCCCATTGCTTTTAAAGTCGCATATTCCGCTAAGTGATCGGAAACGTCCGTGTAAAGAATTTGGTAAACAATAATCAGACCAACAACGAATCCGATAATTGTACCGAATCCGAAAATAAAGCCGATCGGAGTAGCATTTGCCCAATAAGCTTTTTCAATTTCTGCAAATTCTGCTAGGGTTAAAACTTTGACATCATCGGGCAATATAGCTTTGAGCATTGACTGGGTTTTTTTGATATCGGCATCGGGTTGTAGGTTGATTAAGCCGACATCAACTTGATCTGGTGTGCGATCGGGAAATAAGTTCATGAATGTAGAATCGCTGGCAATGACATTGCCGTCAGCCACGAAGGAAGTACCGAGAGTAAAGACTCCTCCTACTTGAATATTGCGTTTATTGAGTTCAGTTTCGAGGGTAGATTGTTTATTAAAAATATTGGCAATCTCGCCGTATTCAGGTCGAGAAGATTGGTCAAACAACACATGATTAAACATTTGAATTTGAGGCAATTTTTGATTGACATCAGGCAAACTAAATGTTATGTTTCCGGGGTCAATTCCAAAAATTAAAATCGATCGAGTAGTGCGGGTTGTGGGATTTCGCCACTCTCCCATACCAATATATAAGGGAGTGACGGATTTTACTCCTTCTACTCCTTGTGCTTGGTAAAGTCGCTCTCGGTTGAAGTCTTTTACCGCAGCAAAAGTTTCAAATTGAGGATTGATTAAAACTAAATCTGTCTCTAAACTTTGGTGCGGCTTAACGGCAGAATCGAATAGTGCATCTTGAAATCCCAGTTGCACAAAAATCAGAATATCTGCAAAGGCAATTCCTGCAATAGCAACAGCGAGGCGGGTTTTTTCTCTAGTTACTTGCAACCATGCAAGGGGTGTTTTGCGAAACATAAATTTTGGGAGTTGGGAATTGGGAATTGGGAATTGGGAATTTATTGTTGGTTACTTAAAGCTGTTTCTTCAAGTTTGCGTTGCCGCATTAGGAGAAATAAAGGCAAACCCAGGGAAACACCAACCAGTAAAGTGGCAATATAAATCCACAAGTTTTTCATTTTCAGACGCGAACCTTCGCTAAATACAAAAAACAAAAAAACCACGGCAGAAACGATTACATCCATACCAAAAAAGCCGGATATTTGATTTGCAAACAATTGTCCGAAGAAAGCGTTAATATTCAACCCTTTTTCTAAGAGAAACGGGACAAACTGGGAATACGGTAAAGCAGTGCCCAGAATACAGAGAACTAAGTATGCAATTTGAAGCATTGGAAAACCTCCAGGTTGTTAATTTTAAATCGCTATATTTGCGAGTTTACTCAGCATTACTGAGCGCTTTAATATCAGATTGCATAATTAAGTTAATGTTGCGAGAAATCTTGTCAATTTCCCAATCCCACCACCGAATTTCTAATAGTTGTGCAACTTCAGCATCGCTGAAACGCTGCTTGATTGAACGTGCCGGGTTTCCACCGACAACGGTATAAGCGGGAACATCTTTTACTACAACTGCTTTGGCGGCCACGATTGCACCGTCGCCGATTTTGACTCCCGGCATAATCACCGATTCATAGCCGATCCAAACGTCATTGCCGATCGCAGTATCGCCTTTACTTGGCAGTTCGATTAATAGATTCATGGCTGTTTCCCAACCATTCCCAAATACGGGAAAAGGATAGGTAGAAATGCCGTCTAATTTGTGGTTTGCACCGCTCATAATGAATTTGACGTTAGTGGCGATCGCACAAAATTTACCAATAATTAATTTTTCACTGCCGTAATTGTAAAGTACATTTTTCTCAAAGTTTTCTGGGTCGATTGGATCGTCATAATATGAGTAATCGCCGACGATAATATTGGGGGATTTTATGAAGCTTTTGATAAAGCAAACCCTGCGCTGGTCTGCCATCGGATAAGGTCGGTTCGGGTCGGGGCCAAATTCTACCATAACTTCAATCCTCCAAGGTTTTTAATAAAGACTGTAGTTTTGTTTAATTGCTACTTGTACCTGCAAATTTGTCAATCCCGCAACTTGTTTGCTAGCTTCAGGATTCAGGTGAATTTTTACTTCCACTACTCGGCTGTCCAAGTTTTCTCCCGGTTGATTGCTAAACACATTTTGTTTGCTTACTTTTAACGCAATCTCTTTCACAGTTCCCTGCAACTCTCCTGAAAATGCTTGGCCGATCACCGCTGCTTTTTGTCCTAGCTTAATTTTGCTGATGTCGGTTTGATAAATTTCCGCAACGACTACCATTTGGTCAGTTTTTCCTAAGTCTGCAATGCCGTCATCGCTAATTTTTTCACCAGCGCGAGTATGAATTTTCAGGATTTTTCCAGCATTGGGCGTGCGAATGGAAGCTTGATTTAGTTCGGTTTGGGCGCGCTTCACTTGGGCGATCGCACTTTCGATCTCAGCTTCGGCTGCTTGCACGTCCACGGGGCGCACTTCGGCTATTTTGTCAAGAGTTGATTTCGCTTCTTCTAGTTGTTCGATGCCAGTTTCTTGAATGCGCTTGAGTGTTGCTTGAGCTTCGTTAAGCTGCTGGATTGATGTACTGTTAATTCGAGTTAGGTTTGCTTCTGCTTCGTTAAGTTGCTGTTTGGCTGTATTGTTAATTCGCTCCAGGTTTGCTTGTGCTTCTTCAAGTTGCTGCTTTGCCGTATTATTAATTCTGCTGAGATTGGCTTGTGCTTCTTTAACTTGCTGGCTGCTTGTTTCTAATGCCAGCCTCTTAGTGTCTGTTACCGATTTAGAAATTGCACCTTCATCCGCAAGTTGCTGATGCCGCAAATCTTCAGCTTTAGCATTATTAAACTCGGCTTGCAATTTGTCGATCGCTGCTATTTGTGCTGTTTTTTCTCCTTGCCATTGTGCCGCTATGCGACTAATTGTTGCCTGTTGTGCTTTCCTCTCCCCTTGCCACTGAGCCGTGATTCGGCTGATAGTTGCCTGCTGTGCGGTTCTGTCGCCTTGCCATTGTGCTTGCAGGCGATCGACTGTTGCTTGTTGTGCAGTTTTGTTGCCTTGCAGTTCCGCTTCTAGCTTGGCAATTGTGGCAGATTGTGCGGCAAGTTCTCCAGACTTTGCACCAGCTTTTACTTGTGCTAAACGAGCTCGCGCAACTTTGACTTTCTCTTGAGTTTCATCTAAAACAGATTGCAGCCGATCGCGCGCATCCAAAATCGCGATTAGTTGTCCTGCTTTGACTCGATCGCCCTCTTTGACTAAAAGCTGGGAAATGCGATCGCCATCTAAAGTTTGCGATACTCCCAAGCGAACCACCTCTCCTTGCGGTTCCAATCTTCCCAATGCCGTTATTTTCCTCACTGGCGGTGTTTCTGCTGGCAAAGGTTCCGTATTTTGTGCCAACGGTGCAAACTGAGAAATCCCGTAAAAAGCTGTGCCGATGGTAATTATGCTGCCAGCAATTGCCATTCCGATTACTAATCTATTTTTAGGTTTAATAAAAGATTGAAAGTTCATACTTGTCCTCTATTTGCAGCTAGGTTTTTTCTAAATAAGCGAGCAACATCTCTTTTAGTACAATCGATTGTTCTGCAATAGATATTCTTTCACCTTGATAAAACCTTCTTACCAGCAAACCGTCAGC
This sequence comes from Microcoleus sp. AT3-D2, assembly GCF_036705715.1. Classification (NCBI taxonomy): domain Bacteria; kingdom Bacillati; phylum Cyanobacteriota; class Cyanophyceae; order Oscillatoriales; family Microcoleaceae; genus Microcoleus; species Microcoleus sp. AT3-D2. The sequence continues at coordinate 17,847 of NZ_JAUBVE010000006.1, forward strand.
ATAACAAATGATAAATTTAGCGATCGCTGGATTGGATATCCCTAAGTAGCAATTTACTGCCTCTTCGTAACGCTTTCCCGATTGCTGAAGCGCTTGATTATCATTAATTTGTTGGCGATTTTTTTGTTGGCAAAAATCAAAGATCATTAACAAGCTTTTCAGAATGTAATCCTCATTTTGGCTGAGGTATTCCATCAGTTTTTCAACTTTTTTTGCTAGGGTTGGCGGATTTCCCAATTCAGCAAGTGCTTCTTCTTTTGTATCTTCATAGCTCAAGTATTCGATTAACTGCTCGAACAAACTTTCTTTACTCGGGAAGTAGTGGTAAAGGGTTCCTGTAGAAACTCCGATTCCCGATCCAATTTCGCGCATAGTTACTGAGGAGTAACCTTTTTCGGCAAATATCTCAAAGCATTTGTTGAGTAGTTCTTTGCGGTATTGATCGCGGTCAACTATTTTTGGCATGGGTGAATAGATTTTAGATTTTAGATTATCTAAAGTCTAAAATTTATTGGTCTGATAATTCTATCTCGAACGTGCGATATAGTATCAATCACTACAAAATTGATTTTTTGGGTCAGCGGGCAAGATTGATATATATCGAACAGTCGTTATATTTAATAGAACACAGAGTCGTAGAGTTTGTCAAGGGATAGGGAAGAATTTTTTGGCCCACCGCCCTGCCAGAAATAAGACAAAATGGTAAAAGCCAACATCCATCCGCGTTCATCTGCGGTTAAAAATCTCAAATTAATATTAAAGAAGCGATCGCAGTGAGATAATTTATGAGAGTACGAACCTACGAAATCGGTGATACCCAACAAATTGTAAAACTGTTTTACGACACCGTACACGAAGTAAACATCCGCGATTACACAAAAGCACAAGTAGATGCTTGGGCTCCAGCCGATATCGATATTGAAAGTTGGACTAAAAGTTTAAGCAGTAAATTTACTTTCGTAGCAGAAGAGGGTGAGAAAATTGCAGGTTTTGGGGAATTAGAAGCGAGCGGCCATATCGATCGCTTTTACTGTCATCAAGATTTTCAAAGACAAGGAGTTGGCAGACTAATTTTAAAACAAATTGAGTCAAAAGCCAAAGATTTAGGAATTAACAAGTTATTTACCGAAGCCAGTATTACAGCTAGACCTTTTTTTGAAAGCCAGGGATTTATGGTGATTAGAAAACAAGAAGTAGAACGCAGAGGACAAAAATTCATCAACTTTGCGATGGAAAAAAATATATAAACAACGATTTGTGTAAAATTAGATCGAAGAGTTTTACTCAGGAGTTGCGATGGTGACGGAAGCTACAAATGTGGTGGGCGGAAAGTTAGAGACTTGCTGCACTTCGCCAATGACAGGATATTATCGGGACGGCAAATGCAATACAGGTGGTGGTGACTTTGGGGCTCACACTGTTTGTGCTCAACTGACAGAAGAGTTTTTGCAATTCACTAAATCGAACGGAAATGATTTGAGCACTCCGGTTCCCGAATTTAACTTTCCCGGTTTGAAGCCTGGGGATTGCTGGTGTTTGTGCGCCTCTCGGTGGAAGGAGGCAATGGATGCGGGAGTTGCGCCGCCTGTGGTTTTGGCCGCGACTCACGCCTTGACTTTGGAATACGTTTCTTTGGATGAATTGAAGCAGCACGCTGCTGATTTGTAGGAGGATGTTGGTGGGCGATCGCTTTTAGTCAATAAGGGCGATCGGGTTTTTCTGATGAATAGCAAATTTATCCTTCGTAACTGAAATATTTAAGTGCGATCGGGCGTCACTGTAAAGTTTTATGGTTGAGTTTGTGGTTCCCACTTACAGATAGACTCTGGTTTGAGAGGGCAATTTTTGGGAGCGATCGGATTTCCGCTGAGTTGTAACCAAGTCAGGTTAGTTAAGGATTGCAATCGTTTGATGTCATTGATTTGATTGTTTTCGAGATTTATCGCAGCCAGTTTAGTCAAAGATAGCAATGGTTTGATGTCGCTGATTTTATTATTGTTGAGGTCTAACCAAGTCAGTTTAGTCAAGGATGCTAGCGGTTTGATGTCACTAATTTGATTGTTGCTGATATCTAACCAAGTCAGGTTAGTCCAAGATGCTAGCGGTTTGATGTCGCTGATTTGATTGTTGTTGAGTTGGAGAGTAGTCAGGTTAGTCAAGGATGCTAGCGGTTTGATGTCGCTGATTTGATTGTTGCCGACGGAGAGTGTAATCAGGTTAGGCAAAGATGCTAGCGGTTTGATGTCACTGATTTGATTGTTACTAATGTGGAGTGTAATCAGGTTATTCAAAGATTCTAAAGGTTTGATGTCGCTGATTTGATTACCCCAGAGGAAGAGTGCGGTGAGACTCGAAAGTTTCTGATTAGCCGCATCGCACTCAGTAGTTTCTGCTTCCTTCAACAGCACCTCAACTGTATGTTTAGCTTCTGGACTCAAAGAATCTTTTTCGCGACACCATTCAGCAAATGTTTTGTTTCCAGATCGCACTTCTGCAGCCTTCGCAGACAGTCCATTTCCAGATAATGCTAGAAGCACACAACAAGTAAGTGCGATCGACCTTGGTAAATTGATATATTTCTGTGCCACTATAAGTGTCATAATCTTATATATCTAATTGAACGTTAAAGCCATCTTGCACCACAAACACAACCAATAATTGATTCAGTCCTTTTCAAAGAACTTAAGCTTTGAGGCAGAGGTTTCACCCCCTGCCGGACTGAAGGAAAGAGGGCAATATCATGTCCCTGCAAAATACCTCTTAAAAACTCTCCGAATCACCTCACTCAGGCAACTTATACTGCCCCACAATCCGCTTAGCATATTCCGGCACATGAGCCTCTAATTTCTCCGGGTAATTGCGCTTCACGTACAGATAATTGCGAGTGAAATGAGAATCAATCGAAAACCGAGCATATTCCAAACCCTTCGGCCCAATTCTCTCAATAAAAACTCCCATTAACTTCGCCGCCCACATCGGCAAAGTCACTCCTTTTTCATAAGCAGGAATGCTTTGCTGAACGGCTTCTTTTCGGTTTCCCTGAGACATCACCGGCTGAGTATTTAACTGATCCGTTACCAAATCTAACATCTCTTGCCCGGTGTCATTTCGCACCACAATCCACTGCCAGCCAAAGGGTGCGCCCATGTAGCCCACAACTAAATCTGCTAAAGAATTGACATAATCAAAACAGCTCAAACAAGAAGGAGCAAAAACATCTTTCAATTCCTTAGTATTCAATCCAAAAAACGGCACTTTTTCCTCCGAACCATCTTCGTGTTTGAAGTGAACGTTAAAGTCTTGCATAAACTCATAAGACACAACTGTTTCAGGAGAACGGCTAGTCGTGTCTAGGAATTTCTGCAAGCCTGCACGGCTGACATTATCTACGCAGGGAGTTCCCAAAACGTAGAGCTTTTCTAAACCGAGTTTTTTCTCGACTGTTCGCAAAGCTTGAATTTGACAGCCGACGCCAATTACTAACAGCCGCTTCATCCCAGATTCTTCGATTTGTTCTAATACGGAAAGATTGGGAGAGAGAGTGGGTTTGTTGACTTTAGCTGCGAGAATCTCTTCACGATTCCTAGCAATAATCGGCATCGGTTGAAAGCGGTCTGCTTCGGTATTTTGGACGCAAACAACGCCTTCTACAATTCCTTTTTCGAGCATTTCAATCGCAATTGTGCTGACGATCCCCGTCCACTGAGCGCCCTCGATCGGCTCTTTTTTCCGAGCCGCCATCATATTTTGACTGACTCCGAAATACCAATCGTCGGGATTGTCGAGATTGCGCGATCGCCCGTGAATCTCTTCTTCTAATTCCGCGATGTGCTGTGTTAAGAAAGCACAAGATTCCTTGACATAATGGATGTAATATGTATCGCACAAACCGCACTCGCTGCAAAGTTCTTTAGCGGGGCGGCGGCTACCCGGTTTCAGGGCCTTGGATTTTTGGTGTTTAGTAGAATCTGTTGCGGTCATCTAAATTACTTATTTTATGCAGATATGGCTTTTGTTAGGATATCACAGCAATTTCCGTTGATTTACCTCTTTATTCTTTCTTTCAGTCCTCGCAGGCGGACGCAAGCTTGTGCGGGAGCAACTTCGGTTCGCCCGAAATTGGCGGTTTTCAAAGCTTAAAAAATATTAGCCACGACTTACCTAGGTTGCGCTAGAAACCCAGTTTCTTGCTGAATACCTCACTGTTAAACCTAAGATTTATGGTAAAAACCGGGTTTCTTTGTGTAGTTTTGGTAAAAAAATTCGGTTTCAGAGGATTGCCGTGCGCCCAGGAATGTTGGTCTAAGTCCTATTAGTATAGATCCGGATCTAGCGGGCGATCGCGCGAATACATTGCCAAATAAAGCTATAAAAAAATGGTAAAAATGTTTGTGACAACAGCCGTCGCGGGCATCATGATGAATCTCGCAATTTCGAGCTTAGGATTTGCTGCTTTAGTTCGCCCTGTTCCCGCTATGAATCAAACTGTTGTGACTCTAGAAAGAATGCTCAGCGCGACACAAAAGCCGGCGGCGCTGAACTATTCGCGCCTGGGGATTGGGGGCGTTCGGTTGGGGATGTCTGTAGAAGAGGCAAAACGTAAGTTGGGAAAACCGCAGCGCGACGAAACTAAACCTGCTGGGCCTGGCATTGGCGGCAAGATTCGCACGCTAACCTACTCAGGATTGACGGTAGCAGCATGGGAGGGCAAAGTTTATTTAATTTCTGCTACCAATCCCAAGTTTCTGACAATGGATGGTGTCAAGCTAGGAGATAACCGCCAAAAAGTCGTTAAAACTTACGGTTACGGGTCGCAATCCGTGCAGGGTGGAGTGACTCGATTGACTTACAGCAATGACCAAAAGGCTTCTAATTTGATTGTGGAAATTAAGGGCGATCGCGTGCAAAAAATTATTGTGAGCACGCAGCTAAACTGAAATATTAAACCACATTGCAAAAGTCCCGGTTCACAAGTTTGTAGTAAGGACTTTATTTCTTATTTCTTAGGATTTTTAGCCTTTCTGTGAGTTGACTGGAGGGCTTTTTCCTCATGTGCGTGAAGCGTAGCTATCCCGTAGGGAATCGCCCGCGTCTCCTTAATCCTCTTCATCATCATCCGACAATTTTGTCATTTCCTCAGCAATTAGTGTCTGAAAATCCTCTCCGCAGTGAACGTTGAGATGGATTGCAGCACTCAGGAACTCTGCTAGAATTTCAGCTTTTTGTCGATCGCTCAAATCCGGTAACTGAAGCTGATGGATTAAAGTAATCACATTTTGACACTCAGTACCCAATTCATCAATTAACGTTCTCAGTGTATAATTAGTTACAGAAATTGTCCGATCGCTAACTTGCATCTTTATTTACCCAATCGTTTTAAAGCTTGCTGAATTCCTTTCTCAAAAGCTCGAATTTCACTTTCCCAATGCCGGATTAAGCCTTCATCGGGAAAATCCTTCTCATATTCCAGTCTAATCTTTTCTTCATGTTCTGCAATCCGCTTGTTCAACGAACGAAGAGCTTTTTTGTGATTTTTATTCCCCATAGAGTCTCATACCCATACAAAAAAGTAGAGGTGCGATCGATCGCATCTCTACAATAATTCTAAATAAGGTGCACCGAGTGCACCCTACCAATTAGCGGTTCTGGGGAACAGGAGCACTCGGTGCTCCAGAAAAACTCGCCTCACCAGTCTTAGCCCGCTTTTTGATCAAGATAGGCTTGACGCTGTTTTCTCCACCAATCGGGGGATCTTCTTGTTGAGCGTAATCAGCGCCCATCCAAGCAGGACGGCTTTGATCGAAAGCCATTTGCAAAGCAGCAGCGGCGATCGCGTGGGAGTCGTACTCCTCGGATAACTGAGATACCAGAGGCAAGAAAGATGCCATGCGTTCGCCAGCCAAAGCTTCGCGAACTTTACCTTGCATTTTTTCCAACTGACGTGCTTCAATTTGCGCCCGTGTGGGAATGTTTCGCACCGTCAAGCTCGATCGCACGTGGCGTTCAATCAAGCGCAGTTTGCGGCGATCGACCGGTTGAATCAGCGTAATCGCCGTTCCTTCGCGACCAGCCCGGCCCGTGCGTCCGATCCGGTGAACGTAGCTTTCCACACTGTCGGGCAAATCGTAGTTAATTACGTGAGTCAAGTGATCCACGTCCAAACCCCGCGCCGCAATATCAGTCGCCACTACCCAGCGCACCTGACATTGGCGGAACCGATGCAACAAACGTTCCCGCTGTGCCTGATTCAAATTACCGTGATACTCATCAACGCTGTGACCTGCTGCTTGCAGTTGGCTGGTGAGTTCTGCAGCCGACTGCCGAGTCCGCACAAAAATCAGTGCAGATTCCGGGTCTTCCATTTCTAGAATTGGCTGTAGGGCTCTTGCCTTCGACCAGCCGCGGGGAATCATGTACACGCCTTGGCTGATGCGCTTTGGCGTTGCTTTTGGCTGTTCTACGGTGACGTTGACTGGGTTACGCAAATGTCGCGCCACCAATTTCCGAATGGAAGCTTCCATCGTCGCCGAGAAAAATGCCGTTTGACGTTCTTTTGGTGCAGCATCCAAGATTTTTTCCACATCTTGGATAAAGCCCATGCTCAGCATTTCGTCAGCTTCATCCAAAACTAGCCATTTTACCTTGTCTAGTTTGAGGCTGCCGCGGCTGAGCATATCCAATATGCGTCCCGGTGTACCCACAACGACGTGAACGCCGCGCTTCAAACGCTGCATTTGACGATCTATCGATTGACCGCCGTACACCGTCAGAACTTGCAGAGAGCGACCCACTTTTACCGGGCCGTCGCTGCTGATGCCGCTCAAATCGCGGATGGCTTCAGTTACTTGCATCGCCAATTCGCGAGTCGGCGTCAGCACCAGTGCTTGCACTGCAGTTACATCTAAATCAATCCGCTCCAAGATGGGCAACGAGAATGCTGCCGTTTTGCCTGTCCCTGTTTGGGCTTGACCCACAACGTCGCGACCTGCTAACAGGTGCGGAATTGCTTGTACTTGGATGGGAGTAGGTTCTGTAAAGCCTAGTGTTTCCAGATGGAGAACGAGTTCTTCCGAAAGACCTAAGCCTTCAAACAATAAATTCATTAATGCTCCTAATAACGAGTCTTAGCCTTCTAAGTTGCCCAACTCGGATGCGGATTTCTGCTCGGCGGCAGGAACTCATAAGAGTTCTTTATGGTGCTGCGCCTGCGCGCACCTTCTTAAATAGCAATCGAGTATAGGGCAGCTCCGTCGATGGTGACTAAATTTACCAATTCGACAGCCGTCTTTGATTTTGTGACATCACCGATACCAACCGCCAGGGGTCGGGTTATAGGCTTCCAACATTCTTAAAATAGGACATTGGACTTCCTGTGAGGTACTTGCAAGCTTTCCCTCTTAGGCATTTTATAGTGAGGATCATGACCAGCCCCACTTCACTACATAGTAGTAACAGGTTGTTTGGTTCAGGCGCTATCCCGCAATCCGTCGCCTGCGGGATTGAGCAGGGGATGGGGCGACCGTTACCGCCTATCCATCTCAACACTCTTTCGGGATACCGTTGTGGTGTAGGGCGGACGGCGAAGCAATCTCAAATTATCCCCGCTTATTTCTGGCTTGTTATCATCATAACTCTTTACATTCAGAAACAAAACATTAAATTCGTTAAAATTTTCCGATCGTTCTGTAGAGATAACCGCACCCCGAGGGGGAGCGTCGATTGCCAGATAGGGGCTAAAAAAGTTTAGGCTCCCTTTGCTACATATCTTTGCACAATATTGTACAAACCGTTACTTTTGCTGCACAATCCGCTAATCATTTTTGGCTGGTGTCCGGTTTTTGTTCGCCACACCGCCGATCGCGACAGTTTCAGCAACACTTACACTTGACCGTAGAGGTCGTAGACATCTGCACCAGTAACTTTCACAGATACGATTGAACCCAGCCGCGCTTCTCCTGTGACGTAGACGAGTCCATCTACTTCTGGGGAAAACCGAGCGGATCTACCAATCAACTCGCCTGTCTCTGGTTGTTCTTGTTCTATCAGGACATCAACTACCTGACCGACAGACTCTTGATTCTTCTTCAATGATATAGGTTGTTGTGCCGCCATTACCGCATTGCGCCGCATTTCCATTATTTCTGCAGGTATTTGCTGGGGCAAGCTGAAGGCTGGGGTTCCTTCTTCTGGCGAAAATACAAAAACTCCTACGTGATCGAATTCGTGGCGCTTGACAAATTCCAGCAAGTGTGCTGCGTGTTCCTCGGTTTCGCCTGGGAAGCCGACAATAAAAGTTGTTCGCATCACAGCGCCGGGAAGTGCTGCTTTGAGCCGATCGACTATAGCATCATTGATCCCAGCTTGAAAAGGCCGATTCATCGCCCGCAGAATTTCCGGGTGCGAGTGTTGCAGGGGTAAATCCAAATACGGCAAAACGTTGGGCGTTTCGCGGATGGCTGCGACAACTTGCGGAGTCAAACCTGTAGGATAGGCGTAGTGCATCCGAATCCAAGGCACATCTACTTTACCCAAAGCGCGAAGCAGTTCGGCTAGTTTCGGTTCGCCATAAATATCTTTGCCGTAGTTGGTGGTAATTTGAGAAATTAAGATAATTTCTTTTACCCCTTCCGACGCCAATTGCTTAGCTTCCGCGACGATAGATTCGATCGTCCGCGACCTTTGATTTCCGCGCAAGTGCGGGATAATGCAAAATGCACAGCGATAGTCGCAGCCTTCTGCTATACGCAGATACGCGACACCTTCCGATGTCGTGCGGTAGCGGGGAGTAGTTTCGTCAGCGATGTAAGTAGGTTCTGAGGAGACGAGGGAAACTCGATCGCCCTTTTCCACCTGCTGCATAACATTGACGATTTTATGATAGTCGCCAGTGCCGACAATTGCGACTGCTTCCGGCAATTCATCCAGCAATTCCTGCTGAAAATGCTGTGCCATGCAGCCGGTGATGACTACTTTTTTATTAGCTTCTGCCAATTCTACCAAGGTGCGGACTGACTCTTCTCGCGCCGCTTGGATAAAACTGCAAGTATTGACTACAACATAATCGGCTAATTCTTCATTAGAATCGACTTGATAGCCCGCTTGAGCCAGCAAGCCAATCATGTGTTCGGTATCGATGCGATTTTTTTCGCAGCCGAGGTGAGTAAATGCGATCGTTGGCTTCGTTGCCATGCAGTAATAGTTAGTGTTGCGCTATTTCTAAGAACGTTTTATGATATCACACAATTAAAAAAATTGCAATGTGTATGTGGAAGCTCTGGACTGTTGTGGTGTTCGCAGTTGTTGTGTGATATTTGTGCAATCGTGGGCGAGATGAGAATTTTCAGGCTTTGTGCGATCGTACTTTCCCGCTTTTTCGCTGCCAGATTTTGACCCAATTGTCAGGTTTTGGTGTCGTCGGAAGGCTTCGACAATCTTACGCCCTTTGCATAATTTCGACTTGCTAGTTCGGCAAGCCAGCAAGAAAAATCTTCTCTGCTGTTAAGCTCAATTCTGGAAAAGCCAGCGACTCAACATTCTCGCTTCCCCTAAACTGTTTTACCTGATACTCCCCATCTACTAGCTGGTAAATCGAGAGAGTGGGTTGTTTGGGATTGCCGATAAACTTGCGACCGCCTAAACCAAGATAGTCTACAATCCAGTATTCGGGAATGCCCATTTCTTCATAGTCGGAAGCTTTGAAAAAATAATCATCCCGCCAGTTCGTACTGACCACCTCTACAGCTAGTCGCACCGAAGAGCCCATCGTGATGACTGATTCTTTTTTCCAGCGCGGTTCGCTTGCAAGTGCGGTTCGGTCTAGGACAATTACATCTGGCTGGTAGCCAGATTCGTTACGCGCCAGCTTGAGCAAGCAATCACCAGGGATTGAGTAAGGCAATTGCAGTCGCCTGATTTCAAAATTGATTTCGCCCGAAATGAAACCTGTAACGTCGGAATGGTCGCCAGTTCCTAAAGGCATTTCAACAATTACTCCATTGTGTAGTTCGTACTTGTGGACAGAGTTCTCTGGATACCAAGCAACGAACTCATCAAACGTGATTGTTTTGGATATGGTTTGGATCATGTTGCGGTTTCCTCTGTCTGGCGATTAGTATGCGGAAAGCTCAAATATTACAAAAGGATTACAGGCAACGTTGCCTCTAATCCTTGACAAATTAAACTGTAGCTGATATAATTTCGATCGACCGTCCTGACAAAACAGCACTTGGTACAAAACGCCGATTTGTCACAAAATTGGTGTCCTTTTGTACCCATTTGATATCCTTTTGATACCCGATCGCCCCCCACTCCTTCTAGCTCGGCTCGGTTAAGGGCAGACCGCCTCGAAAAATCAACTCGGCAGTCAACCTCAACTCTGGGAAAGCCAGCGATTCAACTCGGTCATCTCCCCGAAACTGGCTGATTTGATACTCGCCGTCAACCAACTGGCAAACCGAGAGCGTGGGTTGCTTGGGAGTGCCGATGAACTTGCGACCGCCCAAACCAAGGTAGTCCACAATCCAGTATTCGGGGATGCCCATTTCTTCGTAGTCAGCGAATTTGAGATGGTAATCGTCCCGCCAGTTGGTACTGACGACCTCTACAGCCAGTCGCACCGAAGACCCCATCGTGATGATGGATTCCGTATCCCAGCGCGGTTCTCTCTGGCGCAGAGCTGCTTCGTCTAGGACAACTGCGTCTGGCAGGTAGCCCGCCTCGTTGCGGACGGGTTTGAGCAGGCAGTCGCCGGGGATGGAATAAGGTAAGGAGCGGCGGTCAATTTCGATTGATAGTTTTGAACGGATGAAACCTGTAACGCGGGAATGACGGCCGGTTCCTAAAGGCATTTCAACAATTACTCCATTGTGTAGTTCGTACTTATGGACAGAGTTCTCTGGATACCAAGCAACGAACTCATCAAACGTGATTGTTTTCGATATGGTTTGGATCATGTTGTGGTTTCCTCTGTCTGGTGATTAGTATGCGAAAAGCTAGAAGATGACACAAGTCTTTTCCGTAAAATACGGAAAAGACTTGACATAGGAAGTGAAGTTTGCTATTTTATGTGACCCACAATGTCAAAATACCGATCGCGCCGATCAACTGAATCTGAAATTAGTATCTAGGCGATCGACCGTTGTGAGCGAACGCACTCGATTAGAACAAATCTGCTGAGATTGACAAAGTGCGATCGTCATTTCAGAAATTTTGTGATGTTTTAGCTACTCTTATCCCGAACTTAGGTTAAGTTATGTCCTTCAAATTCTCCCATTGCTCCAACTCGAGCAGGATCAGCTAACACAACCCAACTTTTACCTGGAAACACCGATAAGTCAGCAAATTGCTGGGTTGATCAATCTTGAAAAGTTTGAGTCATTAGTTTCATCCTCACATTTATTTATATTAAGGCATTTTGCAGCATACTCTGAAACAAAGTATCCAGAGAAATTCCTGATGCTTTGGCCATAACCGCAATCACGCTTTTTTCGGCCAAACAACAGTACAGCCCCGCTTCTAAGAACCAAGGTTTTCCATCGGGGTCGATGCGAAAATCAAATAAACTGTAGTGGCGACAGCCCAAAGCGATGTGGCATTTTCTGGCCTCGGCCCAAACTCTCTCCGTAATCGGATCGCTCTTGTCAACTACCCACGGCCTGGTACTATTTTTAGTGGAACCAGTCAAGCTACCATCGTCATTTTGTTGGAGCTTATCGGCATAAGTCCGAATCGGTTGGGTATCAGGATCTACAGGATACTCTTCCAGCGGCAAACAGACTAACTCGCCAGCTTGGACAATAATCCCACAGCGAACTTCTCTACCCAATTCAATGAATTTTTCTACTAGCACTTCCTCTGAATGAGTCAATGCTGTCTGCAAAGCCGCATCATAGTCAGCAGCATTTTTAACTAAGGCAACTCCCAGAGAATTATCCGCATTCAGTGGCTTTACCACCACCGGAAAATCAATTGAAGGTCTCACGCCCGCGCGGACAACTTCTCCCAACGGTACGCTTACCCCAGCCGCCGCTACTACTGCCCTAGCCTTCGCTTTGTCAGCAGTCAGTGCCATCACCTCTGGGGTATTACCCACATAAGGAATATTCAGCAAATCGAACAAGCTACGGTATTGAGTCATGCCGGGGATGCAAAACATCTGCGGTACCATTACGTCAATCTTTAGCTGTGTCAGCACCTGTAAAGCGTCCGCTAGAGACATGGGATTAGCGGCCGCGATCGCACTCGGATCGAGAGAGGTGGGAAAACGCCATTGGCCACCGGGAGAAATATAGGCTATATGAAATTCATAGAGTGCTGGATTAGCAGTTTGCTCCAGACAATATGGGGCATAAAAGCGCGACAATTTATCGTAAAATTCACTGTCTGCCGCTCCGACTAAATGCAAAATCCGTAATACTGACATACTCAATCTCCCCCTATTTACAGAAGTATTCCACTATGAAAATAAATTTTAATCCACTCTTTCGGCTGACGCAAATTTCCCCATAACAACAAGGGAATGTGCCAATGATGCACCATGAAAAACGGTAGCGGATCGTCCCACTCGAAGATGGCATCTTTGCCTTGGGCGATAATTTTTAACCGCTCAGAAACTAGCTTGGGCGACCACAAATGAGTCACCAATCGCCAAATTTCCTGGTAAATCCAGTAAGTCGGGCGACTAGATGCCAAAGGCTGCACTGTCTGCGGTAAAGGGTCCGGTTCCAAATAAGCTTTTGCCACATCGGGATGGTTGTAAAACATCGTGATGGCTGTATGGGTGCGCGGGTTGCATTCGATCGCGTAAATCTCTCCATCATCCGCCGCTTCAATGAAATCAAAAGAAACTTGTCCTGTCAGATTGAGACTCTTGGCAAACTGACGAATCCAATTTTCGATATCCGGGCGATCGACATTCTGGTAATTGAGCTGAAACGCCGATGATTTGCAGCAACAGTGCAACTGAAGATGACCGTTACGAACTGTACTGTGAGTGCAGTATTCTTGCCCTGGAATATACTCTTGCATAATCCAAGGTTTACTCTCGGAAATTGGTAATGAGTTGACAAAAGCGGCTGTTTCTGCTGGGGTCGCGCAGGGTAACTTAGTGAGATCAAACCTGTGGACACAATCGTAGGGAATACTTTTGAGAATATATGGACGCTGTGCGTCACTAAAATCAAAATCGATTACTTGCTGGGGATTAGTAATTCGGTAGGACTTCGGAACTCGCAGCCCCAACGCTTTGGCGGCGGTGGTCAACTCATACTTATCATCCAAACGTTGCAGAGTTTCGACATCTAGCTGCATTACCGTACAGTGAGGAGAAAGTACCTTTTTGGCTTTGGCATCGTAGTAACTGCCCTCTGGACTACTGACGGGAACGTAAACATTAACTCCCTCTTGTTGGACAATTTTTAAGAGTGCTTGAGGGTATTCCTCTGCCTGGAGACTTGGTACTGTGTAAAAGCGATCGACTGCCCAAGAGTATCGATTACCCATCAGCCTGTATTCGTGGGTTTCAACCAAAATTACCCGATGACCGGCCTTATGGAACGATCTCGCTAGCTGTAATGCTTTGGTCGTCTTGCCGCCGTTAATCAAAATCGTTTGGGGAGACTCGGCGATCGTTCGAGACTGAAACGGTTTGATGATGATGGATCTCAGTATGGCGATCGCTGTTAAAGCGAGATTCAGGGGCAGTACCAATAGCAGCAAAATGAAGGTTGCTATGGTTTTGACTGCTGTCTGGAAGCGCCTAGAAGCCTCGTTTGTTTCCTGTTCAGATGGCATCGCTGCCGTTGAAACTGTTTCCATCATAATTTTTTTACTAAGTAACTACTCTAATTAGCGGCGGTTTTTGAATGATTAAACCGCTGTTGAAGCTACGCAGGCGCATAGTCTCCATAAAAGATAGATGAATCATGCCTATGAAGCGCGGATTTGATATTACGCACGGGTGGTTAAAAACCGGGTTTTTTGACATCGGACGTGGTTACAGCCCGCCGAATAGGGCAAAAAACCCGGTTTCTTTGGTTTTGACGCGTAAGTTTTGGTCTACTAAACGCGCCTAATTAAAGTCAATCCATCTCTGGGCGGCAGTAACACTTGCTCTACGCGCGGATCGTCAACTAGAGCCTGGTTGATGTCAGATAAGGGCTATCAATTGCTAGTCCGAGGCGACTCATTAACCCTGATAAATCACAGTAAAAATCGCTAACTGCCGAGCCGAATAAATGCAAAACCCGTAATACTGACATACTCACTCTCCCCCTATTTCCACAAGTTCGCCAATATTAAAATCAATCCCAATCCACCCATTCGGCTTCTGTAAATCTCCCCATAACAACAAGGGAATGTGCCAATGATGCACCATCAAAAACGGCAGCGGATCGTCCCACTCGAAGATGGCATCTTTGCCTTGCGCGATTATTTGTAACCGCTCATAAACTAGCTTGGGCGACCACAAATGAGTCACCAATCGCCAAATTTCATGGTAAATCCAGTAAGTCGGGCGACTCGATGGCAAAGGCTGCAGTGTCTGTGGTAAAGGGTCTGGTTCCAAATAAGCTTTTGCCACATCGGGATGGTTGTAAAACACCGCGATGGCTGAATGGGTGCGCGGGTTGCATTCGATCGCGTATATCTCTCCATCATCCGCCGCTTCAATGAAATCAAAAGAAACTTGTCCTGTCAGATTGAGACTCTTGGCAAAGTGACGAATCCAATTTTCGATATCCGGGCGATCGACATGCTCGTAATTTATCTGAAACGCCGACGATTTGCAACAACAATGCAACTGAAGATGACCATCACGAACTGTACTGTGAGTGCAGTATTCTTGCCCTGGAATATACTCTTGCATAATCCAAGGTTTACTCTCGGAAATTGGTAAAGATTTCACAAACGCGGCCGTTTCTGCTGGGGTCGCGCAGGGTAACTTCGTCAGGTCTAACCTGCGAATAGAATCGTAGGGAATACTTTTGAGAATATATGGACGCTGTGCGTCACTAAAATCAAAATCGATTACTTGCTGGGGATTAGTAATTCGGTAGGACTTCGGAACTCGCAGCCCCAACGCTTTGGCGGCTGTTGCCATCTCATATTTATTATCCAAACGTTGCAGAGTTTCGACATCTAGCTGCATTACCGTACAGTGAGGAGAAAGTACGCTTTTGGCTTTGGCATCGTAGTAACTGCCGCCTGCACTAGTGACGGGAACGTAAACATCAACTTTCTCTTGTTGGACAATTTTTAAGAGTGCGTGAGGGTATTCCTCTGTCTGGGGATTTGGTACTATGTAAAAGCGATCGACTGCCCAAGAGTAACGATGACCTGTCAGCCAGTATTTGTGGGTTTCAAACAAAATTACCCGATGACCGGCCTTATGGAACGATCGGGCTAGCTGCAATGCTTTGGTTCTCTTGCCGCCGCCGACCAAAATCGTTTGGGGAGAGTCCGCGATCGCTCGAGACTGAAACGGTTTGATGATGATGGATCTCAGTAGGGCGATCGCAGTTAAAGCGAGATTCAGGGGCAGTACCAATAGCAGCAAAATTAAGGTTGCTATGGTTTTGACTGTCTGGAAGGGACTATTCGTCGCGTTTGTTTCCTGTTCAGATGGCCTCGCTGCCGTTGAAACTGTTTCGATCATAATTTTTTACTAAGTAAATACTCTAATTAGCGGTGGTTTTTGAATGATTAAACCGCTTTTGAAGCTACGCAGGCGCAGTCCAGAACTGAGAGATGAATCATGCCGATGAAGCGCGGATTTGATATGACGCACGGGTGGTTAAAAACCGGGTTTTTTGACATCGGACTTCGTTACAGCCCGCCTGGGCAAAAAACCCGGTTTTTTTGGTTTTGACGCGTAAGTTTTGTTCTACTAAACGCGCCTAATTAAAGTCAATCCATCTCTCAGCGGCAGTAACACTTGCTCTACGCGCGGATCGTCAACTAGAGCCTGGTTGAATTTGGCGATCGCCACTCCGTTCTCAGTAGCAGTACCCGACAAATATGGCTGTCCCTGCATTAAAGTGTTATCGACGCAGATCAAGCCATTGGGAGCCAACAGCTCCGTAGTTAGGAGTAAATTGAGATAGTCTATGTATCCAGCTTTATCGGCATCGATAAATACCAGATCGAACACTTCTCCATTAGCAGCCAATTCTTTCATGGTTTCTAGAGCCGGTGCCACCTTCACTGAGATTTTGTGACCGGCAGTAGATTCGTGAAAACACTTCTGGGCAAATTCAGCTACATAAGCATCTACTTCGCAGGCTACCACCACTCCATCCACCGGCAGTGCTTCCGCCATCGCTAGTGCTGAGTACCCGGTAAACATCCCTATTTCCAGTACGCGCTGTGCTTTGGTGAGATGGACGAGAAATTTCAGCATTTGGCCTTCGAGATGACCCGATAGCATTTCCTGTTCCAACTGCCGCACTGTCTCGCCGTCAGAGAATCGCTTACTCCAATCTTCTGATTGGGTGCGCTTCACTAACGTGGCTAAGGCAGGAGATTCCGGCGTGGTACAAAGATCCAGGTACGGATCGAGACCATTTGCCAATTCGTAGGCTTGTTGTAATTCTGCCTTGAAAGCTCGATCGAGATTATCGATTTTTTCTACTTGCGAGGCGAGACTTTCGAGTTTAGCCGCTAAAATCCCGACTGGGGTAACGGGTCTCATGGTCATACCCCGGCTGTGGAACGAGTTCCAACTTTCTGCAATACCACATACATATCCTCGCCATCGCCATGACGCGGGTAGCCCTGACAGATTTCTCGATGCACCGCTAGGGCTTCATCCAACTCAGTTCGAGTCAAATCGTTCATGAAAAAGCAGTCACCAATGGGGCATGGAGCTGCAGCGCGTTGAAGGCCATCACGGGTACGACTGATCGATGTTGTCGCTTTCCAGAGCAGTTCTGATGTGAGATAAGGGCTATCAATTGCTAGTCCGAGGCGGCTCATTAATCCTAAGATCCGATCGCGATCGGCGATCGAAATGTAGCCCCGCTGCCCAGCAATGGTGGCCGAAAAAGCCATATCGATGGCGACACTGTGGCCGTGGAACATCGGAATTTCCGGCGTTAGTTCCAGCGTCGGACTCCAGGTGTGACCATAGGCAATGACCCGATCCAAATCTAGCTCGTGGAGGTTTGGTACTTCTAAGGCCAGCATCGACTGAATCGCGTTGTAGGTTAAGCGATGGGCCACTTCGCGCAGTTCAGATGTGCCGTCTAAATAACCAAAATGGCTGTGCAGCAATGCTTCGCCGTAGTTTTCTAACAACTCGAAGATTTCTTTGTTGCCTACTACGGCGATCTTAATTAACTCTGCCATGCCGTTTCGTATTTGGTCGATCGGCAGAGTTTTCAGAAAGGAGAAATCTAAAATTACTTTCTGCGAAGCGTGGTAAGCACCGAGGCGGTTTTTCAGCTTACCGTGGTTCACAGCTACTTTGATTGCCACACTGGCATCAATCAGCCCAATTAAGGTTGTCGGTACGCGAATGTAGTTAGTCCGACGGCGATAGGATGAGCAGGCAAAACCAGCTACGTCAGTAGTCAATCCACCACCGACTACCAAAACAGGCTCCTTCCGCACGAGTCCGAAATCAACGAAGGCATCTATGATGCTTTCAAAAGTTTTTAACGTCTTATCAGGTTCCTTGATATTAACTGGAAAGACTGTTAAATCTATCTCGTGATGCTTGAAATAATCCTGCATCTGTGCACCATACAGACGATAGACTGTTTCATCTACAACCATTAAACAGCGACCGAATTGGCGGTAACTATCGGCAATCTCAGGATTCTCCAGCTTGAAAGCACCATCGACGTATAGCAGGCTGAAATCTATTTTTTCGTACCCCTCAATCTGAAAAGCTCGATCGGTAGCTGTAAAGGTAGCTTGAATGTCACCCATAAAATTTTTGCACTTTCATGTTGATAAGTAACTGTAAGTATTCAGGTAATAGCAAAAACGCTGAATCCTTTTGCAGGAAAGCTTTCTAGGCATTCGATTGACAAAATTGTCATTCGATAATATAATCTCAACAATTAATCTAGAAAGTTGTTTTCAGAGCTGTTTATTAAGAAGAGGTTAAATACTTATCGTACAGCATTTATAATGAAATCCCTGCTAGGAGCGAGTTTAGATAACCTCAATACTTACACCTCAGTTAACATAACGGATTTCTGATATTTATTCAACCTTATTCAACAAAATTCCATAATACCTCTTTGGGAATAGACGATAATCTAGCTATTCCACATTATTCAAAAGTTTAGGAGGAGATCGGTCTTTGAGAAGGTATGTGTGCTCCAGAACAGGAAGTGAATCAAATGCTGGCACTTGTCTAAATCTGAATTTGGAATTGTGGCCATTGTTGGCAAAATATGCTTTGTAGAAATTACAGTATTCGATCTGACGATACATCAGGGGCGATCGCCAAATTCGCTTCGCCCGACAGCACTTGAACAGCAGCAGACGCAGGTAATGGATCGTCAGAATTTCCGCCCAAAGCATGAACTTGACGCATCAAAGTGTTCATTTCCAATTGGCAAGATATTGGTCTAATTTGTCGATCGGCCAAGAGTGGAATTTTTACCTTGGGGGCGGGCTTCCTCATCGCCCCACAAGAGTCTTAAGATTTTTCCCGATGCAAATCTTGATGTTTTTTGAGCTTAAAAATACTGCTAAGCGAACTTACGAGGGGATTTGATCCGACGATACATCGGGGGCTATAGCCAGATTTGCTTCACCCGAAAGCACTTGAGCAGCAGATCCACTAGCTAATTGACCGTAAGAGTGTGTTCCCAAACCCTTAACTTGGCGCATCAAAGTGCCCATTTCCAAAGCACTCATCGCATAATTCCAGCCCAAATTGCTTTTAATTCCGGCCCTTTCCAAAGCTTGCTGCATCGTATCAGTCGTCACCACCCCAAAAATCACCGGCACCCCTGTCTGAAAAGCAGCAGCAGCAATTCCCTTAGCAACCTCACCAGCCACAAAATCGAAATGAGGAGTTTGGCCCCGAATTACCGCACCCAGACAAATTACCGCATCGTAGCGGTGAGAAAGAGCAGCTTGGCGGGCAACCAAAGGAATCTCAAAACTTCCCGGAACCCAATAAAAGTCCACCTGAGAGCCATGAGGATTAATATCAACCCCGTGGCGTTTCAAACAATCTTGACATCCCTCCAAAAGTTTGTTAACCACCAAATCGTTAAAACGACCGATAACAATAGCAAATCGCAAAGATTCAGTGTGAGTAAAAGTTCCCTCGAAAACAGTCATAGTGCTCTAGTTTAGGTTTTAGATTTTAGATTTTTGTTTGTGAGAAGGCAAAAGTCAGAAAGCAGCGGCATCTCATCTGAATCTCAAGTGCAAAAACATACAGGTTGCGTGGTCTGGAAAATTCCTAGCTTCTGCCGAATGCCTTTCAATAGCTGGTGAATGCCTTCATCCTTCTATCTTTTACCTTCTTTATTCGATAGACTTGGGTGAAATTAAACGACTAAAAAGTTCAATACACCCACTGCAATAACCAGCAAAAACCACAGACCAGACCCGGCATAAATCAGGGATTTAGACTGATTCCAGTTTTGGGGAGAGGCATAAGCAACTGGCACGCCAACGACCATCACAAAAGACAGCAGTACCAGACCTAGTAAAACCACTTGAAACAGAATTGATAACATCTTTTCTCCTTTCGATATAACCGTGCGTTGATCAGAAATAGTTTCCCAGAACCGAAAAAAATCTTCCAAATTCTAGTTTTTGACAGTTTCCCGATAATTGAGCGAGAAATTGTCGGTTGATTGATACGAAAGAACCAGTGCAAATCCGGGCGTTGCGCGAACAAGCGTCAGCGGCTCTTGAGATTTCGATCAATTTTATCATTGTTCGCTACACGACAGAAAACTGGAAAGGTTAACTTAAAGCCCGATCGACACATCCGGTTTCAGAGGGCGAGAAATTGCTACTGTTTGAGTTAGAGATGCGGGATTTTCGGCTATGGACTTAGTTTTGTGCCACACAACAGCAGATTTTGACGCCTTGGGCGCGGCGGTGGGACTTTGCGTGCTGCGCCCCGGTAGCAGGATCGTATTGACGGGCGGGTGTCACCCGACGGTGCGGGATTTTTTGGCGCTACACCGCGACGAGTACCCACTGATAGAACGCCGATCGGTCAATCCGCAACAAATTAGATCGATTAGTATAGTTGATGCCTCACAGCGCGATCGTTTGGGAAAAGCCGCCGAGTGGCTGGATTTGCCACACCTGAGCGAAATTGCTATTTTCGACCACCACCTAGAGGCGCATTCAGACATCCCCGCTACTGTTACGCAGATAGAAGCAGTCGGAGCCAGCACAACATTAATTGTCGAAAAGCTCAAAAATCAAGCAGAAAACAGTGACATACCCTTCCGCCTTCTGCCTTCGGAAGCAACAGTAATGGCCCTCGGCATCCACGTCGATACAGGTTCCCTTACCTTTGAGGGCGCAACTGCGCGAGATGCAATAGCTTTGGCCTGGTTGATGGAACAGGGAGCGAGTTTGGGGGTCATCGCTGAATATGTAGAACCCGGTTTGTCTCCTCAATTGCAAGATTTGTTGAGAGAAGCGCTGAATAATTTGCGATCGGAAACTTTGCACGGTTACAGCGTAGCTTGGGTGCTGCTATCTACTGAAGCTTACGTTCCCGGACTTTCTTCCCTGGCTTCTCGCTTGCTCGATTTAACTGAAACCGATGCTCTGCTGTTAGGTAATGTTTATAACTTTGGCGAAAACGAAAACAACCGCAACATCGATCCCGAATCGCCAGTTTCCAATCGATTAACTATTATCGGTCGATCGCGCATCGAAGGAACAAACCTCAGCGAATTGTTCCAACCCCTCGGCGGCGGAGGCCACGCCCGCGCCGCTTCCCTCGCCACCCGCGATGTTGACCCCCTGCTGACTTTAAATCAGTTAGCTGACGAACTCAAAACTCAAATTCCCCACCCTCCGACAGCGCGCGAATTAATGTCGTCTCCCGTGCGGAGTATTCGCCCGGAAACATCGGTGGGGGAAGCTCACCGTATCCTCCTACGTTACGGACATTCGGGGCTTTCTGTGGTCGATGCGGACGATCGACTAGCTGGCATTATCTCGCGCCGCGACATTGACATTGCCCTGCACCACGGTTTCAGTCACGCCCCGGTGAAGGGTTACATGAGTCCGCAGTTAAAAACGATCGCCCCAGATACCTTGCTGCCGGAAATTGAATCTTTAATGGTGACATACGATATCGGGCGCTTGCCAGTATTGGAAAACGGTCAACTGGTAGGAATTGTGACTCGCACTGATGTGTTGCGGGAATTGCACCAGCAAAAAGCGCGAGACAGGGGAAGTAGTGCAGAATTTTCTAATTGTCCCGTGCCCGAATCGGTTGAGCAGTTGTTGCGATCGCGCATAAGTGCCGAATTGTGGCAATTATTGTCGATCGCCGCCAATATTGCCCAAAATCGCGGCTGGCAACTTTATCTGGTTGGTGGAGCAGTCCGGGATTTACTCTTAGCCACGGATGATACACTGGCGCTAACAGATATCGATTTGGTTGTGGATGGAAAGTGCGGTTCCGACGATTCCGGTGCTGGTGTCGAGTTAGCTTCCTCGCTGCAAAAACTTTACCCAGAATCGCGTTTGGACGTTCACGGTCAATTTCAAACCGCCGCGCTTTTGTGGCACAAAGACTCTCCTTTCGGCTCCCTGTGGGTGGATATCGCTACGGCTCGTACTGAATTTTACCCTTATCCGGCTGCAAATCCAGAAGTTGAAGCGAGTTCAATTCGCCAAGATTTGTACCGCAGGGATTTTACAATTAATGCGCTGGCTGTGCGTTTGGGTGTTCCTCGCAGCGGCGAATTGTTAGATTTTTTCTGCGGTTTGCTGGATTTGGAATCGAAGCAAATTCGAGTTTTGCACGCCAATAGTTTTATCGAAGATCCGACGCGAATTTATCGCGCTGTGCGGTTTGCTGTGCGGTTGGGATTTGAAATTGAGCCGCAGACGGAAGGATACATCCGCAACGCTTTGGCTAGCGGGATTTATTACCGAATTCAGGGGGAAAACGGCCGAGCTCCGGCTTTGGAAACTCGGCTCAAAAGCGAATTAAAATACATTTTGCAAGCTCCTTACTGGAAAGTTGCTTTGCAAATGCTGGGAGATTTGCAGGCTTTGCGCTGCATTCATCCTACTTTGGAGTTGGATCGGGAGTTGTGGCGGCAACTGCGTTTGCTCGATCGATGTTTGCAAGGAAAGAAGAAGGAAGAAGGAAGTTCGGCAACGGATTCTGTAACGGATGTAAAGGAGGCCAGGAAGGAGGAGGGAAGAGGGAAAAAGAAAGAAGGAAGAGGGAAGAAAGAACAAACTATCCCCAATTTCCAATTTCCAATTCCCAATTCCCGATGCCCAATTCCCGATGCCCAATTCCCGATGCCCAATTCCCCATTTCCCATTATCAATATTCCCGATTGGCAGATGCGGCTGGAAGTTTTGATAGCTTATTTAGCGCCGGAATATCGCGGGAAGGTGGCTGCAAATCTTCAGTTACCTGCTGACAGTATTAAGCGGTTGGAAGTTTTAGAAGCCGGAAAGAACCAGTTAGCAGAGAATTTGCCTAAGTGCGAGTTGCCAAGTCAATTGGTGTTGCTGTTGAGAAATTATGAGTTGCCGGTGTTAATTGCGATCGCCCTACAAAGTCCGCGAAGTGCACGCCGCCAAATCTGGGAATATCTCACCAAATGGGCGAATGTTGAGCCGCCTTTAAATGGCAACGATTTGAAGGCTTTGGGTTATAAGCCGGGGCCTGGGTTTAAACGAATGTTGGATGATTTGTTGGCGGCGAAGTTGGATGGCGATTTGGGCGATCGGGCTGCTGCTATCTCTTTCTTAGCACAACGTTATCCTCAAACTGAGTAAGGTGCGTCAGCAGCGCGTTATTTTATCTCTACTTGATTAACTAATTGCTGACGCACTCTACTGAATTTTTAGTTTTCAATCCCAAACAGGCTAACCAGGCGATCGCACATTATTTATATTTTGATACTTAAGGTGAAAAAACAGCGCGATCCTGGTTTAATCACAATTGTCCTTTACCACAGTTTTGTTGCTTCCATCTTGACAGTAACTTCTATCGCTTTGCTTTTTGCACTGAAGAATCATCAAGTATTAGAGAAATTTGCGGCATCTTATTTGTTAAAAAGCCAAGTAAAAATTGTGGAGTTTTTATTAGATCCAGTTCTAAGTATCACGCCTCAAACCTTACTATTTAGCGGACTGGCGACCGGACTGTATGCAATTTTAACTGTGTCACGGTACTTAAGTTAGCGGTATTTATCACAAATGTAGCCATCTTATGGTATTTGCTCCACCATTTGCCGAAGCATGGTAAGGGAGCTTAAAGTTTTGATTATTCAGAGGAAACTCACTGGATTTTATAAATGTCAGCATTTTCCATTTTAATTTCATAAAATGGCTGATCAGTCAAATAAAAACCTCAATCTTTACAAAAATTTTGTGATTGTAAAGATTCG
Organism: Microcoleus sp. AT3-D2; assembly: GCF_036705715.1. Lineage (NCBI taxonomy): Bacteria > Bacillati > Cyanobacteriota > Cyanophyceae > Oscillatoriales > Microcoleaceae > Microcoleus > Microcoleus sp. AT3-D2. The sequence continues at coordinate 41,432 of NZ_JAUBVE010000006.1, forward strand.
ATAAAGCTACGAGGGGTTATACCCCCCATGAGTTATAGTGACATATATATAGATGCACCCTGATGGCTTTCCCGTTCCACAAGAGCGGGATTTTTATTGGAAAAATATTGTATTAAGTTTTAAAATTCCTGGTGGAGATAGAATTGGTGGACAATTTCAATAAAACGATCGCCCGATGCAAAAATAGCACAGCTAAAGCAAAAACGATGGTTCCGAGCGATCAAACATCCGCCCTAACTCTGCGAAATAACCCAAAGGCGGTAGCATAGTGTGGGAACCGACATCAATGGAAGATCAACTTAGCGTTCACAACAGCGCTGAAACAGGGCGAAGACACCATAATTAATAGTTGATTGGGCTCTAATTTTTGAAGTTTTAATGTGAGTTAGAAAACAATTAAAAACCCGGTTTCTGCTTAAAGAAATCGGGTTGTTGAAATCGATGGTGAAGCGCGATTTTGTGTCTAAACTATTCGGAAAATAAAAGGGTAGCGGTAAGGTGTGTTAGGCTCTTGCAAAACGTGGAGGATAGCCATTATTGTCAGTCCCCAATGCAGCAGATAACCTATTGGTACTAGGATAAAGCCGGCCAGACCGAAAGTGACGACAGTTAACACCACAATCACGGTGCTGTACAGCCATACATTAAGGTGAAAATTGATGGCTTCTGTGGCGTTTTCTTTGACAACGGGGTCATCTGATACTAACAATACAGCGATCGGCGCTCCGATCGAGAACACTAACGTGCTGAAAAAAATAGCCCCGTGGCACACCAGTGATAGCAGCTTCCGCTTGTCGGAGTCGTACATATTACTTTTCTTCCTTGACTTTATTGATAATTTTACCTTTAATAGCAACTGTAGCACAGGCTATAATGGCGATCGGGTGATGATTCCCCTACCTAATTTGTGATGACAACAGAACTCGAAACTGAACTGCTAACTGCTGTTGAGCGCCGGCGCAACTTTGCTATTATCTCGCACCCTGACGCGGGAAAAACTACTTTGACAGAAAAGCTGCTGCTATACGGAGGTGCAATTCACGAAGCAGGTTCTGTGAAAGCGCGGCGGGCTCAGCGACACGCTACCTCTGACTGGATGGCGATGGAACAGCAGCGGGGAATTTCTATTACTTCTACTGTTTTGCAGTTTGAGTATAAAAAATATCACATTAATCTGCTCGATACTCCGGGACACCAAGATTTTAGCGAAGATACTTATCGAACTCTGGCGGCGGCTGACAATGCGGTGATGCTTGAGGATGCTGCTAAGGGTTTGGAACCGCAAACTCGGAAGTTATTTGAAGTTTGTAAGCTGCGAAGTTTGCCTATTTTTACTTTCTTTAATAAGCTCGATCGCCCTAGCAGAGAACCTTTGGATTTGTTGGACGAAATTGAGAAGGAATTGGGGTTGCAGACTTATCCGGTAAACTGGCCGATAGGTACGGGCGATCGCTTTAAAGGTGTTTTCGATCGCAGGGCGCGCAAAATTCACTTATTCGAGCGGACTAAACACGGTTCTCGTGCTGCTGTTGATACGGTCATCGAATTGGGCGATCCGCGCATTGAAGATTTGTTGGAACAAGACCTTTACTATCAGCTCAAAGAAGAGTTAGAACTGCTGGATGAGTTGGGAACTGAACTCGATTTAGACTTGGTTCGGGCTGGCAAAATGACGCCTGTTTTCTTTGGCAGCGCGATGAGCAATTTTGGGGTCGAACTGTTTTTAGATGCGTTTTTAGATTACGCTATGAAGCCGATCGCCCGCAAGAGCAGCGCCGGAGACTTGCCCCCAACTTATGAAGACTTTACCGGGTTTGTGTTTAAACTGCAAGCGAATATGGATCCGAGACATCGCGATCGGGTGGCGTTTATTCGGGTTTGTACGGGCAAGTTTGAAAAGGACATGAACGTGACTCACGCTCGCAGTGGTAAAACGGTGCGTTTGTCAAGGCCTCAAAAGTTATTTGCTCAGGATCGGGAGTCGATCGAGGTTGCGTATCCGGGCGATGTGATCGGTTTGAACAATCCGGGGGTTTTTGCGATCGGCGATACTATTTACACCGGTCAAAAACTGGAATATGAAGGGATACCCTGTTTTTCTCCCGAACTCTTTGCTTTTTTGAGAAATCCCAATCCTTCTAAGTTTAAGCAGTTCCGCAAAGGCGTTTCTGAGTTGCAGGAAGAAGGCGCAGTGCAAATTATGTACTCGGTTGATGAGTCGAAACGCGAGCCAATTTTGGCGGCAGTCGGACAGTTGCAATTTGAAGTTGTGCAGTTCAGAATGCAGTCGGAATATAATGTGGAAACGACGATCGATATGTTGCCTTACAGTGTAGCTCGTTGGGTTGACGGCGGTTGGGATGCGCTGGAAAAAGTTGGGCGGCTGTTTAATACGGTGACGGTGAAAGATACTTGGGGAAGGCCGGTTTTGCTGTTTAGAAATGAGTGGAATTGCCGACAGGTGGAAGGGGAGCATCCTGTTTTGAAGTTAAATGCGATCGCCCCTGTGGTTTCTGGTTTGGCTGTTAGCGAGGAGTGAGGGGGATAATTGGTTTGTAGGGAAAGGACACGGTGGGGTGTCCTTTTTAGGGCTTACGCATTAACCAACAGTTAAAGGCTTGGAATAAAGAGGGTATGAAAGCCTGGTTTGGTCTTATCATAAAATACATCAACTCTAAAGATGCGCCTTGACGCAGTGCCGCAAACACCGCGTCAAGACGACTTCTCCAATGTTGTAGAGCCAACACAGGAGCTATATCAATAATGACAAATAACGATCCAAATAGGTGGCTGCGCTACGATTCAGAGCAGGATATCTCTCGACACAACGCCACCAACCCGCAGAAATGCCGGGATATGCAAAAGAAGTATGGCTGGAAACTGATCGACATTGAGGAAATCGAAAATAAGTACATTTTTGAAGTTGATTGCGTGTTCAAAGGGAAAACAGAATTTCCCAACTATCTCGAAGAAAAGGAGGAAGAGTGATGCACAAGTACATTATTTTTCAGGCTGAGTCAGGTGAGGATGAAGGCTGGAGAGAGAGAAAACTCCAACACAGCCAAGCTCTAACTTTTATCATTGCAGAAAACTGGGACTCTTCTAACGAACCGATTCCTGAACCGGGATATCGCCCTGTAGAATTTGTGCGGGTGGAGTCAGAACACGATCCAAAGGAACACGCACACAATACTCACTATCGCGTCAGCAATTGGGAAGTTGTGCGGGTGCAAACATACACGCCTGACATTCCAACTCCGATGAGCGAATATGACGTAATTGTGATGTGTTACTGTCGGTACAACCCGATCGATGCTCCTCTCAAACCGATGCCGAAACGACAGGTATCGATCGATTCTTTTGGTGGCGATGAAATAGCTTACAAGCAATACCTAGAATCGGAAGAGGGCAAGAAGTATGCACAGTCAATTTAAGCGTCAAGTCCTTTATAAGGCTAAATCCTCAGCCCTGCCCAAAACCTCCCAATCCCGATCTTCAATCCAAAATCCAAAATCTAAAATCCAAAATCGATTGACGGCGGCCCCCATCTGCGGCTACGCTTTGAAGTGAGAGGTTGCTTGCTTGTAGAGGAGGCAGCCCGCGTCGCCCAAAAATCTAGTTGCACTGCCCAAAGCTGCGCTAACAGCAATGGACAGCTAACCGCCAAACTGGAATCAGCAGTCTGGAGGCTAACGGAGTATCTTAACATCCTCTGTAGCCGCCCTGCTATGTCTTGAAATGCGGGGCGGCTGGGTTTTTGGGTTTTTCTAGAAAACCCAAAACCAGGAGAACATATTATGTCACAGGAATTCGTGCCTGACGACAACAAATCTGATCGCCCAAATGACGACTCAGCAACAGTATGCGAACAGGAAGTGGTGCTGTTAACGGTTGTCGGTTCGCCCAAGGGTGTCCGGGAAACCATACTCACTTTGTACCGGCTGGGATTTGCAGAAGTGGGCGATTGGAGTCCCGTACAGCGTGCGGCTAACCCGAAGCAGGTGATGAGCGTGCTGATCCGTCGGAAGCGGGCTGATGGTACATCGCCGAGACAATCTGGGCGGTAAGCTGCAAGGTTAAGTTCTTTTTAGGGCTTACGCATAGGGATCAGAAACCGGGTTTTTACGAGAATACTTGGTTGTGCCCACACATTCGGTAAAAAACCCGGTTTCTTTGTCGGAGTGCGTAAGTCCTATTAATCTTATTCCAAACGTTTTAATAACTCTTTAGGTGATAGAATTGGTAAGGTAGCCCCAGCGAAATCTCCTGCATCGCGGGTTACAATCGCCTCCAGGTTATCTGACAATATAGAAGATATTTGTTAAGGTTGTTGCCGTTACATATCCCTCAATTTGCTCATTTTCGATCGCCTCAAATAAATCATCAGCATCTTCTACAAACGGTTCTCGTTCTAGCAAACTATCGAGGATAATGTTGGTGTCTATTAATACCTTCATTTTAGGTATTTCTCCACCAAACGCTCTTCTAACATGAGTGCAACTTCGGCATCTGTTGGAGGTGGCGTATCGGTTTTTGCTAGCCCTCTGAGTCGCTTGGCCGCACCTTTGCGATCGCGCCGCAATCTGAGTTTAATTTCGGCATCTGTTGCGGGTGGTGCATCAGTTTTTGCTAGCCCCGTCATGGGTTCCAAAAAGTCATCTGGCAGAGGTTGGCTGGATCTGAGTTCCTGCCTGATGGACTCAACAATCGCATTGACTAGAGCTAATCTGTCGGTAACTGATAGTTTGTGGGCTTCTCGGCTTAATGGCAGCCAAGGAATTTGGGATATTTGGGATTCGTTCATATTTATATTTTGATATTTTGATATTTTATAGCGCTATTGTAGCAAATTTAGGGCTTACGCGCGGGTGGCCAGAAACCGGGTTTTTATGACAATATTTGGTGGTGATTCGCAAATTTGGGAAAAAACCCGGTTTCTTTGTCGGAGTGCGTTCAGGACTGCGCGGGTGGGCAGAAACCGGGTTTTTATGTGGGGCCAGTAGTTTGTGTGACGACTCGTTATCCTTATTGTGTGTTGAATTTGGAGTGATTAGTCTGCCAGACTGATGTGTGGCGCTAGACAAACGAAGTCCGCACCGGCGGACTTTCTGTTTTTAAGTCTTGGATGAGGTACGGGAAGTGCGATCGCCCTTTGATGCACTATTCGTGTGGTTGTGATAGAATGCAAGTAAACCTACTTTCATTAGTACAAGTCAGCCAAGTGCTGAGAGGTTCAATGGTATGACACAGTTTGTTTTGGATAGCTTTCAAGCTCTCAGCTCTAGTATTCAAACTAAAATAGAGGAAGCTAGGCAAAAGTTTGAAACTGAATTTGTTACTTCCGAATTTGAGAGCTTAATGTTGACATTGTATCGCAAACTTGATGAAATACAATATTTATTAGATGAAAGTTCAAGTGGTAAAGATTATTTTCTAATTTCCAATAAATTTCACGAAGCAAATGAATTTTTATTTGCTTCTATCAATAATTACGCTGAAAAAAATTCTATTAATGAAGAAAAAATTGATTTTATAAAAAATTTGAGTAATGATTTAAAAGTCAGCAAAATATTTTTTGAAGCAGAGGGTTTGATTGTTTTAGCTGGTAATACAAAAGATGAGATAGATAAGTGCGTGCATTATCTTAGAGCTTATCAGCTATTTCGAGAAGTTGTTACTAATGATTGGGAGAATATTTCGATTGAATGTCGCAAATCCATTACAGATATGGCTTTATTTTTAGTGAACATTTTATTAGTTCCTAATATAAAAAAAATAGAAGCAGAAAAATCTTCGCTTCTTTCAGTGTTTGAAAAAAATAAAGACATTGAAATAATACATAAAAAGCAACTAGAAGATCCGTCTATTTCTGAGGAAATCTCGCAATTAAGTCCTTTGAATGGGATAAGTAACTACTTACCAGAACTAGAAAAGCTGATCAATGTAGCTGTGGAGCAAACTAGGAAGTTAATGGAACTGGGTATTGATATTAGCGATCCATTTATGGTAACGTCTTTAGAACTGATAGCAGAAGACTGTCCAGAAATTGCGGAATACTGCAACGATCGCTTAATAGAACTGGTGAAAGAACAAATGAATCAAATGAAAAATTCTTTACCAGATGTAAACGAAGAAGTTTTAGATGAGTTTTGATGATAAAATTTTAAGGAAAAAGTATGATTAAGTATTTATGACTTGGAAAGAATTTTTAGCTGAAGGAGATTATGCTGTAACACTTATTCGTAATGGACTCAAGAAACGGGGAATTAAGGCAGGAGAGTCTATTGTTACTCAGTTTAATACTGACGAAGATATTCCTGTGTATGATAATTTAGGCAATAAAATCTTTTGGATATCTGTAAAAACAGTGTTTCACCGTATTACAGATCCGATTCGACAAATACCGCCCGGTTATAAAGGTTGGATGTGCGGTGAAGTAGAAAGTAAACAATGGGTAAACCCGCCAGCAGTAGTTATTTGGTACTGTCGAAATACCAGCACAGCTTGGGGAGCAATAACGCCAACACGTCCCAGTACCAAGTGGATTATTTATCCAGATAGATACGGTACAAAAATAGACAAACGCAAAAAAGCAGCGACAGGTCAAACTTATTATATTTACCCTTCTTATTGTGTGCCAACTTCTGAAATAATTAGTAAAGATGAAGTTATCAACTATATTCAGCAGTTATCCACATCATGTTAATTCACAATGATACAAAGCTTGTCAGGTGTGGAAATAAAAATTGCCGCCAACAACATCAATCAATGTTGGAGTGCGTCAGCCAATCGCACTTCCCGATCCACATACAAAAGCAGCCGATCCGTTAACTCCGCCGTCTTATTTTCCAACTTCGGAATCCGCGAAAAATCCGACGCCAGCAACTCAATTGCCCGCCTTCTTTCTGCCAGCACCACATCCGCGCACAAACCTAAATAAAACGGATGTACCTGCAAATTATCCCAATTATCATCTGGATTGACGCTGGCATATTTAATTACAGCATCTGCCAAATCTGTCTTGTCAATCTCCACTTTGTGCAAGTAATCCCTCGCATCATCCGGCGACAAATGCCAAACCAATTGTGCATCTATATAATCTGCGGGAATCGGAAACTTCGACGCATTTGGCCACCGCAATTGCGTCACCGGACAATCTCGCCCCGCCACAGCAACCACAATCCCCAATTTGTAATCCAATGCCCTCAACAACCGCCTAAACCACTCATCTTGATACCAAAAAGTTGCGCCTTGAGAATTGCGTTTTTCATCCCACATTTTCTCGTGAGTATCGAACAGCATCACGAGGCGTTCTGGCTTATTTTTGCCAGCCATTGCCGCATTCAAATCCCCGGCAAATAATTTCGGCAAACAGTCCCTTAATTCAGTATCAATATCTTTACGGCGAATTTGATCCGCCGTTTCGTCGCTGACACCCAGGCGCTGTTGAATTAATTTCATCACTCCCTTAATCCCGCTCAATTTAACTATGCCTTTAATCACGGCTACTGCTTGCGCCACTACCGGAAATCCTGCAAAAGTTTCAATAGCAGGTGTCACCAATTGAATTACATCATCGGGAAAAAGCTGGTTGAGAGTTGCGTCAGATTCGCCTTTGTTCAGCAAATACCAAAAGCAAGCAAAATCATAATTGGGAAACTTAAATTTATATCTCTTTGCTGCTTCTGCCAGATTGCGCCGCAGCATCAGCAAGCCGTAAAATCTATCTTGCGGTTTATCTTCTTTAATCGGTATCAATCCGAAATCGTGCCTGACTACGGGTATGGGAGTATAGGTTTTAGGTTCAGCGTGGCGGACGAAATCAGCAACTTCGGCGGCTTTTGATTCTGGGAGTGCGCGCCATTGTTGCCAAACCTGCGGCGAAAATCTTTTGCAGCAGTTAACCTGCAAGTGTTTGAGCAGCAATGACTTGCCGTTGCCTCCATCGCCGAAAAAATACAAAATTTGTTCCCGGGGCGGGTCTTCGTTTAAATAAAAGGCAAATCGGCGGGTAAATTCGTGTCTGTCAGTGAATAGTTGCAATTGGCGATCGCCGCTAATAGATTCGCTTTCAAAATCTTCGTCGTCAATTGGCATAAGTGTGCAGGTGAGGTGTTAATTTATTATACCAATGGGGGATTGAAATTGGGCGTAGATATCAATTAGGGGCGATCGCATTTAGGGTATATGTTAAAACTGAGATATTGCACCATTCTCAATCAGCTTTTGTGAACAGGCAAGATGCCTGTTCCACAAGAAAATTTATCTTTTGTGGAACAGGCACTATTCTCAATAAGCTTTTGTGAACAGGCATCTTGCCTGTTGCTGACAATGGCACAAGATGTGAGTTAAAACCGTAATCGATCGACCAGCCAAGCTATCTTAGAAAGGACGCTAGCGAAAGCACAGTCATGGCACCTCCCACTAATCCAAATCCGGCGGATTCATCTGCAAAACAGTCTCTAGAGGCTGGGCTAGCAGCTTTGAAACAGCAGGATTACCCCACCGCGATCGCCCTTTTAGAATCCGTTACTCAAACCGCAGCTAATCAGCCGTCGGGAATCCGCGCGCAGATGGGGTTAGTGGCTGCGTACAAAGCAACCGGTAATGTGAAAAAGGCGATCGCCCTGTGCTCTTCCCTCGCCAAAAGTCCCAACTCTCAAGTCAAAACTTGGGCCGATCGCGCTTTAACAGAATTAACCCCCCCTCGCCCCCCAAAACCACCGGAAAATAAACCAAAATCCGCAGAAACTCCCCCCGAAACAGGCTTTGTCGCCTTTGATGCCGGAACAAAATCGCCGAAAAAAACGATTGGGGGCGATGGCTTACGCCCCGCTTCGCTGCGACCGACCGCAGATAAAAAAACAGGATTTTTACCTTTAGAGCCTGCTGTAGAGCCTGAAAACGCCAAATCGAAACATATTTCCCCGCCACCTCCACCCCCCACACCGCCGATTCGCCCGACATCAGAGGGCGGGCACGGGGGCACCGCCCCTACAGAAACCGCACCCGATACAGAAACTAGCGGCGAAAATAGTTCCGGTTCCCCAACAGATATCCCCGGATTCGCCAGCCCAGATACTTACCAACTCACTTGGCGCGAAGCAGGCCGCGCCAAAAGCCCGCGCCCCCTCAAACCCCTGAAGTTGCTGGAGTTTCGGGTGCAAGCCGTTGCAAGTGCGATCGCCCTATTTTTCCTAGCCCGATTTGTCCTACAATTCCTGCTGACAAACACTAACTCTCTATTAGTTCAGCTTTTCATATTTACTAGATTGCCAATTTTCCAGCCGATTCAGCTTTTTTACCGCGATCCAACTCCCTTCCTGCAGTTTGTTTTTGGATTGCTTTTGGCCTCCTCTCCCTGGCTGACAGACGCGCTGCTGAAACTGTTTTGCGACATCGAAACCCTGCGCGGATCGGTTTTATCCAAACACAGCAAGGAAGCTAGTCGGGTACTTCGCAGTTTTTGTACCAAGCAAAATATGCCGGTACCGGTGCTGAAACTATTACCAGTAAATGTTCCTGTGGCTTTCAGTTACGGATGTTTGCCCCGTTTTGCTCGGATTGCTGTCAGTCAAGGGCTGTTGGATCAATTGACGGATGATGAAATTGCTACTATTTTCGCGCGGGAATTAGCCCATATTTCTCACTGGGATTTTGCGCCGATGTCGCTGGCGATGTTGGTGATTCAGATTCCTTACCTTATATATTGGCAGACTGCTTACTGGGGCGAGCGGTTGTGTGATTTAATGACGATCGAGTTTTTGCGTTCTGCTGTCAAATTTGTGGCCGCTGCAATTTCTGCTACCAGTTATGGGATTTATAAGTTGTTGCGCTGGCCGATGTTGTGGCTGTCGCGCAGCAGAGTATATTTTAGCGATCGCACTGCTGCGGAAATTACGGGTAATCCTAACGGTTTGACGCGGGCCTTGTCTAAAATTGCGATCGGCATTGCTGGTAATATCGAACAGCAAAAACAAACTAGCTTTTTCCTCGAAAGTTTCGATCTATTGTTACCCGTAGGTGTTGGACAAGCTGTAACCCTTGGTTCTGCTGCATTACACGCGCCGCTGGAACAGATTTTGCTGTGGGATGTCAGCAATCGAGAGCGCAATTGGTTGACGGTTAACCGCGCGCATCCTTTGCTGGGAGAGCGTTTGAAGCTGTTGGCTCTTTATGCTCAATTCTGGAAGCTAGAGACAGAGTTAGATTTGGCAAACGCGGGAGTGCAAGAACAACCCCGCAAAGGAAAATTATCTCTGTTTAAGTCAATACTCGAATTTAAAGATTCAAAACTATTTTTACAGGGTGCGCCGTTTTTTGGGATTCCGATGAGTTTGGCGATAGTCGGGGTGCTGTGGCTGATTGGGGGGATTTTTTCGAGGACGAGTATTTGGCAGTTGGATTGGCTTTGGGGCGATCGATCTATTCTTTGGGGCTGTTTGCCGATCGGATTTAGCATCGGTACTTTGATGCGGATTAATTATTTCTTCCCGGATATTATACCGCGAGAAACCGCTTCGCCGAGTTTGCCGGAAATTTTGTCAAATCCCGATAGTTTGCCGCTGGATGCTGAACCGGTGCGGCTGGAAGGGCAACTTTTGGGTCGATCGGGTATGAGTAATTGGCTGGGACAAGATTTGATTTTGCAAACGGCGACGGGTTTGGTGAGGTTGCACTATGTTTCCAAGTTTGGCTACATAGGCTCTTTGTGGCCATTTTTGTTCAAAGAGACTACTCGCCCTAGCGATTTGATCGGAACATCTGTTGTGGCGACTGGTTGGCTGCGCCGGGGTGCTACTGTGGCGATCGACCTTGAAAGTCTCCGCAGTCAAGGAGGGAGGGTTAGTGACAGCGGACATCCGATTTGGTCTGCGATTTTGGCTTTTGCTGCTGCTTTTTGGGGCGCATACATCATTATCCAGGGCCCAAGGTGAGACGATTTTGGATTTTAGATTTTGGATTTTAGATTGAAGAATGGGAAATGACTTACTGCATAAGGGTTTCGAGGTTGCCTACAATTGCTTTTTTTACAGGTATGAGGAATAGTTATCAGATTGCCGCACTCGATCGCGCACAACGCGCAGCCCCAGATGAGTTTTGAGTTAAACGGGGGATGGGCGATCGATCTTCTCGGTGCGCCGTGTACACCCTACCCGATGTTCTCGGTGCGCGGTGAGCACCCTACACTCTTGTTGCTTGTTCATTCGTAAAGAAAAGTTGCTTTTTTGCCAGCGGTCTGTTACATTAGTTTACATGAATTGGATTGAACCAAATAGCGCGATAACTTCAGTTGGCTAAAATCCCTTAAGGCATTGCGTAAAAATTGTCAACATCCCAACACAGCAAGTACAGCCAGCCGCTTGTCGGCTGTTTTTTTTCGATCGCTATTTTTGCTGGGCGGGATGAATTCTCAAAAGTGATTCAGATGTGGTTTCCGTTAAATTCAGACTGAAATCTTCCTAAATAACTAGCTCTGTTACCAAGGCTGTGATACCTTTAAAGAATGCTCGGACTCTGCCGGGCCGGATTTAAGGGATAGCGGGTAAGTGAGTAGTTCTCAGCATTAGGAGCGAGGTAAGATTACTGGCTAAAAAAATGTTAGCCATTTTATCCATCACTGTATTAAACTGAATACTGGCATTCCGATCGCTTACAATTGACATCCTTGGACATAAATTTCTAGACGGCGCTGGCTATAAACATTCTGAATCAAAACCGGAAGCAAGTAATACAGAATAGCCAATAGCCTAAACATTTGAGTGATGACTAAAAGTTTACACAACAACCTGAGATTTAAAAGCTCTCTGCATCGGCGGTTAAGTTCCGGCCTTATCAGAGTAAATCATCTTTTTGTTCTAAAAGGTGGGGGGAGCTGTCAAGGTTGGTGGGAGGAATGCGCCAATTTTCGGGTTATGTGGTGTTTGCCTGAAGTCAATATTCAGTTGACTTCAGGTAATTCTGTTCGAGCAAATTAATTAAAATCCAAGTCGGGAGGAATTTTTCATGTCTATTCGTCTTTATGTTGGCAATCTACCGAAGGAACTCGATCGCCTAGAATTGCAAGAAGTTTTTGCACCGGAGGGCGAATCTGTTACCACCAAGGTAATTACAGACCGCAAAACTGGTAAATGCAGAGGATTCGGTTTTGTGACGGTGCTAACCGACGAACAAGCCGACCAAGTTATTGAGAAATACAACGGCTTGATGTTCAAAGAAAACCCGCTGAAAATAGAGAAGGCACTGCCCCGCTCTAAGGGTAAATCTGAGAAGGGCGAAGACGATCAGCAGCAGTCGCCGCAGTCACCGCAATTGGTGTCGGCATCGGCGTCTGTGCCTATGCCTGTGCCTGCGCCGCAGCAACAGCAGCGCTCGGCTCCTCCTACCCAAGGTGGAGGCGGTTCCAGCAAAAGCAATCGCCGTCGGGGTGACAACAACAAGTCTCGCCGCAATCAGTCAGCAACAACGGTGTCGAGCGCTGATTCGGGCTCGGTGCAGCCAGATCCGCGCTGGGCGAGTGCTCTGGAAGAACTCAAGCAAAGATTGGTGGAAGCTCAGACTACTAATTAGTCGAAAATGGCGGCTAATTGCTGCTGCCTCTCGACTGTGGTTGATTGAATGTATCTGGAAGTGCGATCGAGAATGGGTCAAAAAACCCTGTTCTCGATCGCACTCTTTTATGGTAAAAAACCTCTAATATCTAGCAGTGCGGTAAAATAAGTGCGATCGGGCAAGTAATGAAAACTCAAGTCCTGACTACCAACGAGTTGGATTTTGGTCGATCGAGCGGACACGATGCCATATTCTGAGAATGGTTGGCAAAAAACCCGGTTTCTCTGAAAATATAGGGTTGAGCAGCGAGACATCTAGAAAGAAACCAGGTTTTTAGCCTGTCTAAACAAGTCCTTTTTATTCTATCGGCCCGAATTCGATTGTCTCAATAAACTCAAAAATCTTGTTCATAATTCCCTCAACTTCAGACTCCAGGGAACCCAATTCATCCCCCTCCTGATAAATGCGCTGACAGCTTACCGTGTAGCAAAAATCATCAGCAATAAAAGCCATAAGTCCCCGGTAAGCATCCAACCGAGTCAGAGGGCGATCGTTTTCTTGTACGCTGATAGTTGCACCCGCAGGCAAATCTAAAACCACGAAATAAGCTTCTTCATCTTCTAAATATTCCGCGTGGAGTAACTTAGAATTCGCAACATTAGTAAGAATTGCTTGAGAAACAAAATTGTCGAGAAAAGACTTGAGATAACCTTCCTCGCCAACCGACTCGATTGTTTGTTCAACTTCACCAGCAACAGGGAAATAATCAATTTTCAGCAAAACGCCAAAGTCATCTGAAAATGCGACACAGCCTTCTTGCTCATCAATTTTACCACCTCGTTGCTCGTCAACTGGAATGGGAACGCTAAAATTGCCTTCAGGAGATACGTACCATGCCGCATCGAAATCAGACTCTTCGCCCTCTACTTCCGAGTAAGCAGCAATTACATCCTCAATAATTTCTGCTGCTTCCTCGTCTTCCACACCTAATGCTTGTTGGAATTCCTGAAGAAAAGCCTGGTGCTTCTGAGAGATTTCGCCATCTGCGACAAACATTGCTGCGGTTATTGCAAAAGTATCCAAAACTAACTCATCGGGCATGGATTCCCCAGCAGTATTAAATAATGCTCCTAAACCGTCTTGGGCGACAATACCGGCGAGTCTTTGAAACATTGCTGACATATCATCTTCCGAGTATTCAGCAAATATTTCTGATTCCCAAAGTATGCTTTCTAAGATATCAGCATCCGTATCAGGGGAATTTGCCTCTGCTGCCACAAATGCTACCGCTGCTACGGATTCTTCTAAAGTCAAGCTTGCTTCGGATTGGTCTTCTGAATTGAATATTTTATCAAACTTGCTCACAGGTTTTGCCCCGCTAGTGTTTAGTTTTGCTATTCATAGCAAATTTATGACATAAAAAGATAGTAGTCAATCGATTTTAGATTTTAGATTTTAGATTTTAGATTAAAGAATTGAAGCATTGACCCCACGGATAAATTCGGGGGGCAAGTTTCATCGGATACAGGTTTTTTATTTCTGGACGGATGAATCACGTGGCGGGTATCCTGGATGCTTTCGGTCAGGGATAATCTGGACGCCGGACACGGCGCCGTGCTGTTTCCCTACAGATATCGCACCCGACACGGTGCCGTGCCGTTTCCCTACAGAGATGGCCTATTACCAAGGACTGCCAATTATTGTGAATCCGGCCCAAAACGTCGGGTGAGAGAAATCTGCATTTGCTACTTGTGTAGCTTGATTTATGTCGATCGCGCCTTCAGTCCCCCGCAATTGACCGTTTTTAATTAAAATTTGTTTGTGGATCATTGCCAGTTGAGCTTTTCTGAGCGCTTCAGCTTTAATTGGCGCTGATCGCAAATTGCCATAAAACTCGGTCATCAACGCCAAAGTGCCGATATCCTTAACTTTCCACAAACTCGCCAAAGCTGATTTTACACCGCTGCGGACGGCCAGTCCAGCAAATCCCATTTCTGCTGTATTGTCCCCGATCGCAGTTTCGCACCCACTCAGCACTAATAACTCGACTGGTGGGCGATGGTACCACTTCGCCGACCTAAATTCATCCAGTGCCAAAGAGCTGTCCCACAAATCAATCTCAGCTTCTTTTCTTCCATTTTCGCCTTGAGGAAAACTGGCGTGAGTAGCTAAGTGAACGATTCCAAATGCCTGTTGTTCTCGCTGTTTTCTCAGGTTTTGCAGGGTAAATTCTTGATTGAGAAAAGAGCGACCTTGCCACAAGGGAAATGCTGCTTGATTTTCCGTTTCTGTTCTCCTCCCAGCGATCGCAGATAATTCGATCGGCACTGCAGGCAAACGCTCTTTCTTGGTGTGTGGAAACTCTGAAGCACCCATTGCTAAAACTTCGGCATTCAGCAAACTTTGATAATTGGTGTTAGTCAAGCTGATGCTGGGAATTGAACCTAGACTGTATTTTTCTATTAAAAATTGGTTGCCGTCGTGCAAAGCTGCTATCGGCAATTGGCGCAAACCGGCATCAAATGCAAAAATGAGCGTGTCGATATTTAATGATTCTAAATTTTGAGAAATCGGTGCAACTAACCATTTGTAAAGTTCCTGGGCACTTGGCAAATATCTTGTATCTTGCGAATCCAAAGGATTCCCTAAATATTCCTGCAAATATTTCACAGTTTTCTTTAATTCTATTATTGTGGTAATGGCGACTTTTTTGATAATTGGAGGGCCATCTGGAACTACTAAAATTAGCCACAAGTCTCCTATACCGGCCACAACGTAAACAATTACAGCTTGCTTCCCGGTTTCTTCCTTAATTGTTTTAAGAGTTTCTCTCAGATATTGAACGTTGATTTTTTTATCTGTAAAGTTTTCCCCATAATAATTTTCGTAGTCTTGTTCAAAGAGTTGGTCAATTAGAGCAATAGCATCGTTAGCATTGCCTTGTTCTAAAGTTTGTTCGACGAGAGATCTGCTAATTTGTGAGGGAAAGAGATTTGGGATATCTGCAGGTAAGGGATTTTCTGCGATCGGAGTTGTTACGGGCGCTGGAGTTGGTGCGGGTGTTGGAGTTGGTGCGGGTGCGGGAATTGTTGCGGGCGCTGGAGTTGGTGCGGGAATTGGAGTTGGTGCGGGAATTGGTGCGGGCGCTGGAGTAATAGTCGGTGAATCTTGAACTGGCGCTGTATTTATTGCAGCTATTCTCTCCCAAACATCAGAAAGATTGAAATCAAATGGTTCAGAATTAGCAATCGGTAAACTAGGAGTTTGCTCGATTATTTCCGGCGGAGTTTCTGCGACTGAAACAGTTAAATTGTCAGTAGATGTCTGTGTGGAAATCGGGTTATTAGCTTCGGCTCCGGCAATGGTGTTAACTGACGGGGTGTAAGGAAGTTCTAGGGAGATAATTGTTTCATTGTTACGCTGCCAATCTAATTCGGTATTTCCCGTTTCAGCATTTTGGCTAATAGAAGTTTCAGCACCCAATAAATCGCCAATTAAAAAAGCTAACTCCTGTTGGGGAGTTTGGCTTGAGCTAACAGCAGGCGCGGGTACGATCGCACTTGCAGGCACGGGTACGATCGCACTTGCAGGTGCTGGCTGAATCTGAGTTACAGGCTGGGTTACAGAGGCAAGAGGGGCTGTGGGGGCTGGATTTGGTGCGTTTGAAGGTTGGGGGGCGATCGCAGGTTGAGTGCCGAGGGAGGAGTTGATTTGGGAAACAGAGGGAAGGGTAGGCCTCGAAGCTATGCGGGCAGCAGCGTTTGGGGTTGTGGGTGTTGAGGGCTGTGTGGGGCGCACCCGCGGTGGCAGTACGAATGAATCGGGCAATTCAGGTAGTTGGATGTTGAGGGGAAAACCAGGTATCGGATCGGGTGTTGCCGAAGGTGCGATCGAGCTTTCGGGAATTGGTGCAGGTTCGATAAATATTTGGGGAATTGGGAAAGGTGCGATCGAGCTTTCGGGTGTTGGGGCAGGTGCGATCGAGCTTTCCGGTGTTGTCGAAGGTGCGACGGGTAAACGCGGTGGGAGTTGCGGGGAGGGTGTGCCTGTGGGCGCTGGAGTCGGTGTTGCCGAAGGCGCTGGAGTAGCTGCGGCTGTCGGTGCGGGCGATGGAGTATCTGCGGGCGTGGGTGCGGGCGTTGGAGTAACTGCGGCTGTGGGTGCAGGCGTTGGAGTAGCTGCTGGTGTCGGTGCGGGCGTGGGAGTAGCTGCGGGTGTCGGTGCGGGTGTTGGAGTAGCTGCGGGCGTTGGAGTAGCTGCTGGTGTCGGTGCAACTATTGGCGGCGGTACGGAAATAATTTGAATGCGATCGACATCCTGTCTGTGAGTATAAAGATAGGAGTTATCCCGCAAAATTGTTTGAATAGGATTAGAATTTCCCCTAGTAATTGCACCCGCCGTTCCATTTGTGGCAGAATCACCGACAATAAACGGCGTTAATCCTGCGCCTCCGTGGCGGATAATTATAGTACCGCCGCTGCTATCTCCAGGACTTCCAGCGGTAGAAATGCTAGCATTAATGCCGTTGCTGTCTGTGAAGGAATTGAGCGATCGAAAAAACCCTCCCATCTGAATCTCGACATTGCCTCCCGTACCCTTGCCGAGACTACTTTGAGCGTTAATTTGACTCACCGTAATATTGCCCGCAGCACTGCGGTTATAAGCCGTGACATTCCCTGCATTCCCCTGCGCCGAAGAGTCAATTTTACCAACAGTAATACTTCCGGTAGCGTCGAGCAAGATACTGCCGCCATCACCAGCAGACGAGGTATTGATATCGCCTGCCACAATATTAGTTCCAGCGCTCAAAGCGATATTACCGCCATTGTTAGGGGAAGTCGCATCAAGATCACCTGTGGTGATTTCTCCGTTCTCACTAAACAAAGAAATTCCGGCGGGTGACTTAATATTTTGGGCGGTAATATTATTCGTAGTAATAATGTTAATTGCACCGGAACTTTCGGGAATATTATCTTGAATATTGACGCTATTGAGGGGAGAGACACTCCCCACAGCATCACCAAAATCAACACTTCCGGCATCGGGCTGAACAGTCAGACTGTAAGGCCCGTCAACAGTAGACTGAAAAGTAATATCGCCAGTCTCTAAAATTTTGACCGACAGGTTGTCACCTAATGTTACCGGAGCGTTAAAAGTAATATTATTGCGGTTGGTTTCGATATTTCCCTTAGCAGTAATAGAGTCATTTGCCTGGACATCAATATTGCCACCAGTCACAGTAATACTGGGAGCGAAAGTGCGGGAATTAATATCAGATGTCGAAACAGTTCCGCCAGCCTTTATGGTGACTCCTCCGCCCTTACCATTTGCTGCGGCGGTAATAATTGGGCCGGCAGTTGTGTCGATATTACCGCCGCTTTGAATGCGAAGATTCCCGCTATTGGCGTTGAAGCCGCTTAATAATAGAGCGCTACCAATTCCTGCCGTACTGATGTTGGTTCCAGCTTCGAGGGAAATATTGCCGCCGCTGTTACCGCCGATCGCATTGATGATTCCGCCAGTAGTATCGATCGAGCCGCCGCTTTTAAAGGTGATTGAGCCGCCGTCTTGATTGCCGATCGCCCGGATGTCGCTGGTAGTAATATTTCCCCCAGCATTTAGATTAACCTTACCGCCTATATTAGTTTTAAGATCGGGAGATGAACCGTCATAACTTGTCAATAACTGACCTGTAGTGATATTTCCGTTGCTGTTAGTAAAGTTAAGATTTCCACCCTGTATTCCCGATACTAAAACATCGCCTATATTAATGTCACCGCTGGCAGTAGATAAAGTAACATTGCTGCCATTGCCCTTAGCAGAATCACCTGCAATCGCGGTTCCTGTTGTCGGTGTTGTGATGCCGGTGCTGGCTTGAATGGTAATATTTCCAGCAGCCCGATCGCCCGTGACATCGATCGTTCCGGTATTTATGGAACCGGCAGTGCTCGTAAGTGCGATCGGGCCGCCGTTTTGATTCGCCGTTACAGTGAGATTGCCAGTCGTAATATTGCGATCGGCACTCAAAGTAATTGACCCACCATTTTCCGGTAAAAAAATCGTATCATTTCCTGAATCCTGAGAGCTGGTTGCATTTACTTTCTCTGTAGTGATGCTGCCATTTGTGCTAGTAAAATTAACAATCCCGCCTTGCAATCTACCGTAGTTTAATACATCACCTGTTATAATATTTCCACTGGTAGAGACAGTAAGATTGCCACCCTTATTCCCGTTGTCTGAAGAATTATTGATGTTCTCAATCTCTATATTGCCATTTAAGCTCGTAATAGTGATATTACCAGCATCAGATTTTGAATTGTCTTGACTCTCCGTTGTTAGAAAACCTAATCTAATGTTACCCCTTGCCTGTAATATTATATTGCCGGGAGTGCCGACAGCAGAGGGGCTGGCGGCATTTATTCTTATTGGTTCTCCTAGGGAATTAATAGCTCCCTGTTCGCTGATGATGGTAATGTTCCCGCTATTGCCTTGAGCTGTTAAGCCAGGAGTTCCCCCAGCAAAAGTTTCTATACAAACAGAGGGAATTACACAATTGATAGAGATATCGTCTTTTGCTTTGAGAGTAATGTTGCCACTATTATTGACTGCTGAAAAAGTACCTATATTTCCTTTAAGAGTAAAGCTGCCACCTGCATTAACACTAATATTACCGCCATTGCCAATCGTCGTAGGAACTAGAGTAGTAAGTTCTCCTGTAACAATGTTGCCTCCAGCAGTCAGAGATATATCACCACCATTATTATTAAATCCGTTTGTTCTAATCGCTCCCGTTTGAATGTCTCCTGTAGCTTGTATAATTACAGGACCTACGATAATGGGTTGACTGACATAAGTATCAATACCTCTTGTTTGAATATTGCCACCCGATCGCAAAATTACCGATCGCGAAGTACGCAGAATAAATTCATCCGTCCCGGGATCACCGCTAGTAATATTTGTGTCTGGACTCGTAATACTTATATCTCCATTAAAAGTAATATTTCCCGTACCCGAAGTCGTATCTACCTTGAGGGAAGCCCCCGTATATCCCCCAGAGGTATAATCATTAGGCTGCGTAAATATTGGATCGTACAAACTGGTAAAATTAGCAGGTTGACCCGACCAATCTAGAATTGACATATTATTGCCACTGCGAAAGTGAGCATCTGTAGATATGATGCCATCACTCACTAAAGTCAGATTTCCGCCGCTCACAAAAGGCGTTTGCGAAAGATGATTCAGCGCCAAAAGATCGATACTTTGATTTCCCTGAATGTAGAGATTTCCGCCAGCATTAGCCACAAACGGATTTGCCACACTATCGCGCACCCGCACTGTATTGTTAGCCAGCAAATTCAAATCGCCAGTTGTACGCAACAGACTTTCAACTAATGTCAAATTGCGATTAGCTGACAGCGTTGCAGTCTCCGCAGTTACTCCTTTAGCAGCGACATCTCCATTCTCTACCTGCAAACCAGAACCCGTTAATTCTATTTGCCCTTGAGAATTAACTGTCACCCCCGTTGCACTTCCCCCGCCACCCGCCAACAACTGCGGCAAAGATGCAACTGGCAACACCCAATTTTGAGGCAAACTCCCGGCTACAGATTGCGGCTGAATCTCCAAACTCAACAGATTTCCCGGTTGACTAATTCTGACTAAACTCTCGCCCGGTACAGCCGCAACAGTAATATTTCCTCCCGGTGCAGAAAGTTGTCCCGTACTCAAAACCGTGCCGCCCAATAAAGTTAAATTTTGCCCTTGTCCCACTGCCAAATTGCCCAAATTGACAATTCCTCCCGGCTGTGTATTTGTAAAAGCAAAACTATTAGGATTTCCGACTAATTGAGTATAATTATTTGTACCAGCCGCACTAAACCAGTTATTGCCAAAACCGATGCCCGTCGCAGTAGTCGCAGTGAAAGCAGCAGGCACGTTCAAACTGGCATTTGTTCCGAAAACAATCCCCGCCGGATTCATTAAAAATAAATTGGAATTGCCGCCCGTTATTTGAATTAATCCGTTAATCAGCGAAGCATCGCCGCCGACAACTCGCCCTAAAATATTGCGGATATTAGGATTTGATATAAAATTGGCAGTTTGCCCTTGAGTTAAACCAAATTCTTGGAAACTGTGAAACAGATTTGCACCGTCGCTAGATTGTTGACCGCCGTTGATGTTGAATTGGTTGCCGCTGGGAGTAATTTGAGTATTCGTGCCGTCGGTTGCGGGGGTAATTTGGGCTGTGGCTGTTTGGGATGGGGGGAAAAGTCCTATTTCCCACATTGCTAAGGTGGTGAAGGAGAGGAATGTTAGGAAAAAGCGGGGTTTTTTGTGTGTTGATTTCATGGTTTTTGTTAGTAGATGTTATGATCGTAGATTCATCAACAATAGATTATAATATCACCATCCTGTAGGGGCGGGTTCACCGAAATATATGACACCCAACGACGGATCGTAAAAACCCGCCCCCACCCCACCCAAATATTAATAATTAATTGAATTTAACCATATAAATTGATGTTATTTGGGGTTGTTGGTTGGGTGAGGGCGGGTTTATAAAGATTATTTTTGGGTGACAAAATTAGTCGCGAACCCGCCCCTACGAATTGATGTTGTTTGGGGTTATTTGTTGGGTGGGGGCGGGTTTATAAAGATTATTTGTGGGTGAAAGAATTAGTCGCAAACCCGCCCCTACGAATTTTGGTTATTGCGATCGTACATTCATCAACAATCTACTATTTCCTGTCTTCCCTCCTTTGCAAATCTCGCAATTGCTTCTCTACTTTTTCCACCATTGGCAAATCTCCCAAAGTTTTATATCCATCTTTTGCCATTCGCAAATATTTCATAGCTTCCAGATTATTTCTCATGGCTAAATGAACTTTCCCCAATCCGTATCTAGCGGCTGTCAACTCCTCAATATCGTCAGGTTTCGCCGTACTAATTACCTTGGAATAGTAGACTTCAGCCTGGGGAACCAGTTGTAGCTTTTCCAGATACAGATCGCCCAATGTGCGATAAATGGGCGGTGTTTCCACGCCTGTTTCTTGTAAATTTTCTAAAATTTCTCTTGCTTCGGCAATCAAGTTTGTGTTAAGATAAACGCTGGAAATTGCTAATTTTTTGGCGTTTTCGTTAGGTACTTGTTTGTCGATCGCCCCAACTGCATCCTTAACAGCCTCAACCTGCTTCTCATCCAGCAAGCTAAACTCGATATCCCCCTCCCCAACAGCACTTTCTGAAGAAGCACCCGTATTCGCCTCGACAATCAATCGGTACCTAACACCCGGTTTCAGCGCCGGTTCTCCCGGATAGACACCCTCAGTACCGCTAACAGTCATTTCCCAGTTTAATTTGGCTCCATTTTCGCGCAGGCTCAACTTATAGCTAGTAGCACCAGCAACCGGATTCCACCGCAAAATAGGCTTGCTGTCGAGCAATTGTGTCCGCCTCGGACTGATTATATAAGGAATTGGCGCGCTATTCCAAGCAATTTTACCGTCGCCGCGATCGGGACATTTAATCAAGTCGTTGCTGCAATCAGATTTCGACTCTTCTTTGGCTAACAAACAGCTATTCAATTGATTTTCACCCGATGTGATCGACTTAATTCCCAAATCTGCACATTGGATAGTCAGTTGTGCGTTTTGTGCTGTTCGCAATTTGTCTCCCGGATAAATCGGCGTACCGCTGGTAGGGCGAACAATTCGGCCGTCTTGGCGCTCGATCGCAACTTCTCCGCTAGTATGGATAATCAGTCCGTTGGATATTCTGTTACTGGCTGCTAGTGCAGTAGTTGCGATCGAGCTTAATGCTATAAAAGTTGCAATCCTGATTTTCATTTTATATTTCCTTTTGCTTGTAAACGTTGCTGGGCAATCTGGATACATTCATCTTGTTTCGGTACGCGGTAATCTGAATATTTAAGCGCCTGATTCCAGGCTTCTAAGGCTGCTTGCGGCTTACCTTTGATTTCGAGAACCTGTGCTAAAAGGCATTGAGCTTCAGGGCTATCGCCTCTGAATCCTATTGCTATTCTTAAATCTGCTTCAGCAGCGTCATATTGCTTTTGTTTAAACCGCGCCCAACCCCGATTTTTAAAACAAGCAGCTTTTACTCCGTCGTATTCAGTATGTTCTAAACAGCGAGCGATAAATTTTAAAGCTTCTTGAGGTTGATTGTTGAGAATCAGCGATCGAGATAATTGAGAATTCGCCTCCGCAGAACCCCGCCGCGCTGCATCCTTCATTAATTTTTGCGCGTGCTCTTTTTCATTCAAGTCCTCATACAACACAGCTAAGTTATAATGAGGCGTGGCATAATTTAAATTTAGTAAACTTGCTAATTGGTAGCATCTTTCAGCGATTAATAGTTGACCCTGACGGTGACTGGTCTTTCCCATTTCATTGACAACGCGGCCAAGTATTGGGCCCATTAACATATAACTGATAGCCGTAATACCTAAACTTTTTG
This sequence comes from Microcoleus sp. AT3-D2, assembly GCF_036705715.1. Taxonomy (NCBI): domain Bacteria; kingdom Bacillati; phylum Cyanobacteriota; class Cyanophyceae; order Oscillatoriales; family Microcoleaceae; genus Microcoleus; species Microcoleus sp. AT3-D2. Next base: position 64,460 of record NZ_JAUBVE010000006.1, read on the forward strand.
CCGCCCGCTGCATCCAATCAATTGGAAGAATTAAGGGTTGCTTGTTTTGGCGATCGCCCGCCACATCATCTGCCGGAACAGGGCGATCGCATCCCAACTCTAGCAATTTTAATCCCTCAAATGTGGGATGCTGACACAGCACCGGTATTCCGCTCGCGCCCGGAAATTGAGGTTCCCAGCGCAGCAAATCATCCTTAGCTTTTCGCACCGCCAAAAACAGAGGTTCTTTGAGAGCCAAATATCTAAACAAAGACTTCACAAATTCGTGAGCGATTACATCGGGTAGCGGCGCACGCATCACAATTACTGACGGTAAAGGGATGCCCTCAGCGACTAAATCTGTTGCTATTCCCAGGCTGGAACACGAATTAAAAATTAGTAACTGCAAACCTTTAAAAATTGCTTGCTTCATGCCTCCTTTTAAAGGCTCTAAAGTAACGCTATCATTTTCATTGAGATACAGCATTCCGTTGGCGGCATTATCGTCGCAGTCGCTGTGTCCGGCATAAAAGAAAACTTGCCAGCCTTTTTCATCAAACAACTGGTCATGTAATTCTTGAATCGTCGGCTCTTTAATAAAATTTAATTCGCAGCGCTCGCCTAAATATTTTTCAATTTCTTTGGCATCTTTTTCAACATCAATTCCCTTGCTGTTCCCTGAAACACCTAAAACTCTTCCCTGGGAAGGTAGAGGCATTCCTCCTGCGGTTGCTTGTTGGGTAACTGTTCCATACTCTGAGGAACTTACGATTATTTCACAATTGTAATATATTTCGCGAAATTTCCACGCATCCCAAGGCAACTGCCAAATTTTAGAGTTATCGCACTCTAGGAATATTTCCACGCATTCCGATCTATCTTTAATTTCGGTTCTGAGTTTGACCTCAATTTTTTTGAAAAAATCATCATTCTCAAGCCACTTGTTCATCTCTGCTTTCAAGCCTTGACATATAGCATCAGGGTTGTCTTCAGAAATATTTGTTTTACCTGCGGGCTTGATTTTGATTCGAGAACTGCTTCTGCTAGATTTGACTCCACCGCAAATACTTGTCCATCTTCTTTGTAACTCCTCAACTAGGGGGGCTGGTGGCAAGCTGCCACAAAATTTATAGACGGTTTTTCCTTTTTTTTTCAACTCCGCTGTCACCAGAGGAAACCCGCCTGTTAGACTCCCAAACCCCAAAGCCAAGATGACAGTCCAGCTCATAAATTGGATGCGATTGCAGTTAATCAAAGTATCATACCACAAAATTTTCTGTAATACTTAAATCATCTAAAGCTACTCGGATACTAAAGCTCTCGTTTGGCTCTACGTGAAAATCGTTCAGCAAAATGTACAAGTTCTGAACTGTTGCTTCTACCTCGTGTAGATTGTCTCCGGTGTCGGATATTAAGGACAGTTTAATATTTGTTGGCAGGTAAGGTTCTCCGATCGCCGGATGCAACTGGACGTGAACTCTGAGAGTGCGATCGTCCTCTTCGGCAACAGCAACCAACAAAGCAACACTCGTCCTTCCCAAACGCATTCCCAAGTCAATCAACTTAGCCCGCGTCACATCAGCTTCGGGAAACCTATTGATACTGCTTTGACGGCCCTGCGAGGCAGATTCGGCTCTCGAATTTCCACCTCCTCGGAAGGCAAAATTGGGGGTTTCGTCAGGAAAAAGTAGGTCGTCTAAATTTTGTTTACCTTGCTCAAATTTCTGCCAACCTGTTTCGGCAACATTCTTAAACCAATTGCCTAAATTAGATTTCACTGGGTTTTCAATTTCTGTAGGAGAAGTCTCCGGCTGCAGATTAAAGATTGATTCAACTGACTCCCAATCTGATGTAAATACATTCTCCAGCCACTGACGCAGATTGACTTGAGATTCAGAGATATGTTCGAGGTGGAGCAAGAAGTCATCCAGGGAATGCAACTCGCTCAATACTAATTCGCCCGTACCCGCAGTTGGGGAAAATCCCAGCAATTTTGCTTCCTTTTCATCCTCCTCAATTTCTACTACCAGATAACCGATGCGCTCCTCCCTTGCTTCGGGGGGAACGTGACAATTATTGGATAGGTTTTGCGGCGAATTGATGCGATTAGTTTCTGCAGGTGTCGGCAAACTTATCAGCGGACGGCATTCGATTTTTCCGAGATTTTTGATATATAAATCAGCCACATTTTCCAACAAGCGAACAACTGGATTCCAGCTATCGCAGTTAGTTAAATCTGTTTCAATATCTAAAAGCGTCAAGTAATCGCGGACGGCCAACACAGCCAAAGTGTTGAGATAAACTTGTTCTCTTTTGTGGGGGTGAAGCTGTTCGGAAGCAAATTGCCGTGCTGAACGAATTGCCTTTTGGGTAATTGGCATTGGCAAGGATTGGTTTTCGATGCTGTTACTCTGTGCCATTGTTAACTCCTGTGATGATTAAAATTCGTAATTTTAGCGAAATCTTTGCAAGTGAGGGCGACATTGAACTCGGTGAAAGGCATACAGGGTAGAATACGGGCAGGAAAGTTCTGCTGCTAATACGGTGAAGCTTTTGCCCGCTGATAAACCTTTTAATATAACTTGACAAGTTATATCGGGTCGCCCTCTAACGTGTTTACTCAACACCCGATCGGGATCGGTATCAATCCAGGCTTGAAGTTCTGTAAAAAGCTGAGCTGTTTCGCGAATGTGAGTTCGATCGCGATCGGGTAACTCTTCGATTTTTTCGATTTCTTTTCCATCTTTGAAGATTTTTTTGCTACTGCATCTCCTGTTATTTTCTCTATCTACCTTCAAAGCCCAATTTTGCAGCCGTCGCTTGAAATAATAATTGAACCAAGTAATGACATTGCCGCGAGTGCGATCGTACTGAGTTCCAGTGCGGGATTCGCACAAATTGCTACAGAAAAACACCCACTGTTCTTGCAAAGCATCTTCATAGTAAGGTAGATTTTCCTTCCAGATCAGGCCCGAGTTTTTCATCTTAGTCAGAAGCTGGTGCAACAAACGGCTGCGCTTCAAACCGGGAGGATGCTGGCAAATTTCGCTAACAAGCCGATCGAGTTCTTGATATAGAAGTTGTCTGTGGGATAATTTCGATTCTCCCTCACCATCAACAGCATCGGTTTGGTTCTCGGATGGGCGGTCTTTCCCCTCGGAGGGAATGTACTCATCATTCATAGTTCAGTGCGGCCGCAACTTTGTTCCTACATTTATTTATCAGGGTGAGTTGGAGGAATTTATGCGAAATTCTGAAAGTTTTTTTCAGCGGATAATTGAAAGTCTTGCTGTGCGGTGGATTGGGCCGTTGAATTATATGTGAATTTTTGTTAAGACGCATCAAAACCTGCAGAAACCGGGTTTTTGCGATTTATGCAGGTTTGTAACGAAGTATTCTGCGAAAAACCCGGTTTCTGACCACCAGTGCGTAATATCGATCGCCCTTAAATCCCGAAAACACCCGTTCTTCCGTACTTTCACCCAGTGTTTGCCAAACTCGACCAAAAAAACTTGAGAGTTTTGCATAAAACTACTGAGTTCACCCCGATAAGTAAATAGGAAGAACAAAAAGGCTTTAGGGGCGATCGCCCTGAAATCCCGAAAACACCCGTTGTTCCGTACTTCCACTGGTGTTTGCAAAACTTTATCAAAAAAAACTTGAGAGTTTTGCATAAAACCACTGAGCTCACCCTGATAGATATACAGAAGGGAAATTACGAAGTTCATCGCACTTGTTGAGATTTATTCAAAAGTGCGATCGCGCGTAACTTCCCGATCGAAATCCGAACCAAATTCCCAACGGGTATTGGAAAGGGCTTCTTCCGATGTTGGTTTAGTCTATTTCCACGGTTGCATTTATTGAGTTGATTTGAGTCAGTAATTGCGACAACTGAGTTGAAGTGCGATCGCATTTCGCGAGACTTCAGTTTGGGTAAATGACGGATCTACGACAGCTAGAGAGTGCAGAAGTGCGATCGGGCTTGTCGATAGAGTCGCTTTGTCAATTTTCAGAACACATTGTATCTACCACGCGAGGACAAAAATCATGGCTACTCCTAATTTTGAATTTGAAGAAGTTTACAATCAACTAATTGAAGAAGGTGGAAACAGTCAAGTTGTTTATATCAATGGAATGTTCACACCGCCAGCAGATTTTAACACTCAAAGAGATAAGCTTGACGAACTTTTCAATTTAAAAGGCAATGAAATTATTACAGGAGGGTACAAAGGTTCACTTCTGTACACCCCTTATTACAATGAGTCTGATTATACTGGCAACCTTGTTGAAACGGTTGTCATACAGCTTGCCAAAGGACTTTTTGAAGCAGCTACATCAGTATTTCTCGATCAGATAGCAGGGCAGATTTCACTCACTTCAATGTTTCAGTTTTTCCAAAACATATCAAGTCAAAATTTAAAAAATATGATAGATGAGGTTTTTGGAAACCTGTTTCAAAGTATTGTTACTGGAGAGCCTGAAGGAAGTTTAGGTGCGTTTGCAGATACTTTAGATTTGATAAAGTTGTTTTTTGAAAATCCAGTCCAGGCCTTAAGTAGCGGTGAGTTTTTAAGTGAAGCAGCTTTGTTCCTTACAAATTTTATTCCGCCACCTTGGGATGCTGTTTATGATGGTATAATTGGGACTTTGCCTGATGATTTTAAAGAGTCATTAGCTCAATACTGGTATAAGAACCCAGATAAAAGTCAAGCTTTAAATGGTGAATGGACAACAAAAGCTAGTGATTGGCTGAATCTGCCAGATTCTAATAATTCTTTGATTTTGATAGGTTACTCTCAAGGCAACTTTTTTCTGGAAGATGGTTTAATTGAGATCGGCTCTCAGATCGATCCATCTCGCGTTAGAACTTTAGCATTTGGCTCTCCAACGAGTTACTTTCAAGCAAAACAAGTAGTTGATATTTACGGCAAGAATCTTTTCAATCCCTTAGATCCTGTAGCCAAGCTGCAATTTAATTCAGACGATTTGTTGACGAAAGTTTCAAATATCTTTCAGATGTTGCAAGGGATTGTTCAAGGGAATATAGGTCAACATGATTTCAACAATTATGTACAACGGGACGATCTTAACGACAGTCTCAAAGAGTTCTTCTACGACTTGCATCCCAAAGGGTACTATTTCCCTAGTAAAGATACATTAATGCGCCCCGGCACAGAAAATGATGACTGGATCAAAGGAAATGGAGACATTCAAGGAGGCTTACGCAACGATGTTTTACAAGGGACAGGTAACAGTGACAATTTAACAGGCGATTCGGGCTTCGACTTTTTAGATGGTGGAAAAGGAGGAACTGATACTGCTAGTTACTCCGGCAGTCCAATTGGCATTAAAGTTTGGGCTGATAAAGTTGCTGGTCAAGATGTTTACAAAGTTGAAGATGGCTTTGTTGTAAAAGGCGAAAAAACTGTAGACACTCTTGGAAATATCGAAATCATCAGCGGCTCAAATTTTGCTGATGAAATGACCGGCGGTGACTACAGCGATATCTTCTACGGCCAAGGTGGAAACGACCTTTTTTGGGCACAAAAAGGAGACGATACATTCTACGGTGGCACTGGTAATGACAAAGCTTACGGCGGCGATGACAATGATGACCTTCGAGGTGATGAAGGCAGCGACGATTTAAGAGGAGAAAACGGCAACGACTCTCTTTACGGCGGCCAAGATAACGACTTCCTCTACGGTGGCGATGGTGAAGACGAACTGCGCGGCGAACAAGGTGCCGATGACCTCCGAGGAGAAAATGGCAACGACTCTCTCTACGGCGGCACCGAAAATGATTCCTTGTACGGCGGCCAAGGTGAAGACAAAGTTTACGGCGAAGAAGGAGACGATGACTTAAAAGGAGAAGAAAACAATGATTCTCTTTACGGCGGAACTGGCAAAGATACCCTCAATGGCGGCACTGGAAATGACGACTTGCGAGGCGAACAAGGCGATGATTTGTTACAAGGAGAAGCCGGAAACGACACTTTATACGGTGGCGATGATCAAGACCAACTTTACGGTGGGTTAAATGCCGACTTACTCTACGGCGAAGCTGGCAACGACCAACTTTTCGGTGAAGACGGCGACGACATCCTAGACGGCGGTAGCGACAACGATGTCCTCATCGGTGGCAGCGGCGATGACAAACTCTACGGCCAATCCGGCAACGACATCATCCAAGGCAACACGGGCGAAGACTACGCCGAAGGTGGCAGCGGCCGCGACTTCATCCAAGGCAATGAAGGCAACGACATCCTCTACGGACAAGACGGCAGCGACACGGTAGAAGGCAACGCCGACGACGATTTCATCGATGGTGGCAACGGCCAAGATTTGCTGTTCGGCAATACCGGAGATGACAGAATTTACGGACAAGCCAGCAACGATGTCATCCAAGGCAACGAAAATAATGACTGGCTCGAAGGTGGCGACGGCCAAGACATCATTGATGGGGGGGCCGACGACGATGATATTTACGGACAAGCAGGGGAAGACAATCTTTTCGGCAGTCAAGGCCAAGACTACATCGATGGTGGTGACGGCAAAGATACCCTGTTTGGCGGCTTCGATGACGACGTACTTCTAGGCCAAGCCGGCGATGACACTCTCAACGGCAACGCTGGCAACGATGAATTATTTGGCGGTACTGGCAATGACTCGTTAATCGGAGAAATCGGCGATGACTTAATTGATGGAGGAGAAGGAGTCGATCTCGTTAATTACATCAATTCTCCCAGTGGCGTTATCGTTAATATTGACGAAAATAGCGACTACGACAACAACACCAACCAACGCTTCAAAGAATTCGTCACCGCAGTTAATCCCAGCGAATATTACACCGAACTAGAACGGGATTTTGAAATTGCCGCTGGTACGGGTAAAGACGGTTTTGGCACTACCGATGCTTTGAGAAACTTAGAAGACATCATCGGTACTCGCTTTGAAGACATCCTAATTGGCAACGAAAAAGATAACCGAATTTGGGCATTAGAAGGCAACGATTTATTAATTGGCAATGCCGGCAATGACTCATTTTATGGCGGAGAAGGTATCGACATTCTCAGCTACCGCCGCGACCCGAACGGCGTTACTGTGAATTTACAAACAGGCGATGCTACCGACGGTTGGAAAGGCCAAGACAAAATTACTGGCATTGAAAACGTCGCCGGTTCTCGGCATGACGATAATATTACCGGCGACGATACCGTTAACGTTATCACTGGCGATGCTGGGAACGATCGCATTTACGGACTCGGTGGCCACGACAAACTCTACGGCGAATTCGGCAACGACTTAATCTACGGCGGCGAAGGCGGCGACAGCATCTACGGCAATCAAGACCGAGACACCCTATACGGCGAAGCCGGTCAAGACTACATCCGAGGTGGTGATGCCGACGACTTAATCTACGCCGGTAGCGATGACGACACCGTTGCCGGAGACGCTGGTTACGGCAACGACACAATTTTTGGCGAAACAGGCAAAGACTTACTCTACGGCGGCGCTGGCGACGACTTTGTGTACGGCGGCGAAGACAAAGACACCATCTACGGCGAAGGCGAAAACGACAAACTCTACGGAGAAGGAGACACCGACCTAATCTACGGTGGCACCGGCGACGACAACATCTACGGCGGCGACGACCAAGACACCCTCATTGGCGAAGCCGGCAACGACACTCTCGCAGGCGATGCAGGCGACGACACCCTAGACGCCGGAACAGGCAACGACTATCTCTACGGCGGTACCGGCAAAGACACCCTAAATGCCGGCCTCGGCAACGACCAACTTTACGGCGGCGGCGATGCCGACATCCTCCTCGGCAAAGAAGGCGACGACAACCTCTACGGCGAAGCTGGCGACGACACCCTCGATGCAGCAGAAGGCAACGATTCCCTCTACGGTGGCGACGGCAAAGACATTCTCGATGCCGGAATTGACAACGACTATCTCTGGGGTGGTCAAGGCGACGACACTTTATCCGCCCAAGCTGGCGATGACTATTTGTTTGGGGAAAACGGCGATGACATCCTCGATGCTGGCGAAGGTAACGATTCCCTCTACGGCGGCGACGGCAAAGACATTCTCGATGCTGGCGAAGGTAATGACTATCTCTGGGGTGGTGAAGACGACGACACTTTATCCGCCCAAGCTGGCGATGACTACCTGTTTGGGGAAAACGGCGATGACATCCTCGATGCTGGCGAAGGCAACGATTCTCTTTACGGTGGAGACGGCAAAGACATTCTTGATGCCGGAATTGGCAACGACTATCTCTGGGGTGGTCAAGGCGACGACACTTTATCCGCCCAAGCTGGCGATGACTACCTGTTTGGGGAAAACGGCGATGACATCCTTGATGCTGGCGAAGGTAACGATTCCCTTTATGGCGGTGACGGCAAAGACATTCTCGATGCCGGAATTGGCAACGACTATCTCTGGGGTGGTGAAGACGATGACACTTTATCAGCCCAAGCTGGGGACGACTACCTCTACGGCGAAAACGGCGATGACATCCTCGATGCGGGCGAAGGCAACGATTCCCTCTACGGCGGCGACGGCAAAGATACCCTCTTCGGCGAAGCTGGCAACGATTTATTAGAAGGTGGTTTCGGCGATGACTCACTCTTAGCAGGCGACGGTAACGATACCCTTCTCGGTCAAGCTGACAACGACACTCTGTACGGCTTCAGTGGCGATGACATCCTGGAAGGCAACTCAGGAAAAGACCGACTTTTTGGGGAACTCGGCAACGATACTCTCAATGGTGGTACTGAAAACGATACCCTCGAAGGTGGCGACGGTAACGACATTCTGGACGGTGGTGATAATAACGACAGTCTGTTCGGACAAGTCGGTGATGATACGGTTATCGGCAACCGTGGCAATGACATTGTTGATGGCGGTTCCGGCAATGATTTGCTTCAGGGTAATCAAGGGCGCGATCGAATTTACGGTCAATCCGGCCTCGACACCCTCCTCGGTGGCGACGATAGCGACACTCTTTGGGGAGGAGACGACGCTGACAACTTGCTGGGAGAATCCGGCAGCGATAACCTGTTCGGCGGTTTCGGCAACGACCAACTCGACGGCGGCGAAGATAATGACAGTCTCTACGGGGAAGGTGGCGATGATACCCTAGCTGGCGGAACAGGCGACGATTTCGTAGATGGCGGCACCGAAAACGATACTCTCTCCGGCAATGACGGCCGTGACAAATTATACGGCCGCCAAGGCAACGACTTTTTAGAAGGCAATGCCGATAACGACCAACTTTGGGGTGGAGATAACGACGATACGCTGTTAGGACAAACTGGAGACGACCAACTGTGGGGTGAATCGGGCAATGACAGCCTCGATGGTGGCGAAGGGGCCGATCAACTTTTTGGTCAAATCGGCAAAGATACCCTCTCCGGTAACATTGGCGACGACTACTTAGAAGGTGGCGGAGACGATGATAGCTTAAGTGGGGGCGCAGGGCGCGATCGCATTTACGGAAATGACGGCAACGACATCGCCGACGGCAACAGCGGCGACGACTACATCGACGGCGGCGCTAACAACGATACTCTAAGTGGTGGCGAAGGGCGCGATCGAATTTTCGGTCAATCCGGCAACGACAGCCTCGAAGGCAACGACGACAACGACTTCCTCGATAGCGGTACCGGAAATGACCGCCTATTCGGCAACGACGGCGACGACGAACTCTACGGCAGAGAAGACCAAGATTTCATTGATGGCGGCCGCGGCAACGACCAAATCTACGGCGGAGATGCAGCCGACACCCTCCTCGGACAAACCGGCAGCGACAACATAGACGGCGGTTCCGGCGCAGACTCGATTCTCGGCGGCGATGGCAACGACAACATTTGGGCCCAAGCCGGCAACGACTTCATCAACGCCAACGCCGGCAACGACAACATTTGGGGCGACGAAGACGACGACCTGATTTTTGGAGAAGCAGGCGAAGACAAAATCGACGGCGGTTCCGGCTACGACACCATCGACGGCGGCGCGGACAACGACCAACTGTTCGGCGGTACCGGCAACGACCAATTATTAGGCGGTGCCGGCAACGACAAAATTGACGGCAGCATCGACGATGACAAACTCTTCGGAGGTGCCGGCAACGACTTGATGTTTGGCAGTCAAGGGCAAGACACGATGTTAGGCGAAGTCGGGGAAGACACCCTCTACGGTGGCGATGAAACCGACTTGATGGACGGCGGCGCCAGTAACGACATGGTTTTCGGCGACTCCGGCGATGACACCCTCACAGGCGATTCCGGCGACGACACCCTCACAGGTGGTGGTGGCAACGACTGGATGGGCGGTGGTAACGGCGACGACTTAATGTTCGGTGAATGCGACGACGACACCATGCTGGGAGGTGCCGGTAAGGACACCCTTGACGGCGGTTGTGGCAACGATTTGCTAACCGGGGAAGCTGGCAGCGACAACCTGTTGGGTAACGAAGGCGATGACAGTCTTGATGGCGGCAGCAGCAATGACACCCTCGATGGCGGTAATGGCAACGACTTCTTAAATGGTGACAGTGGCAATGACAGCCTGAACGGTAACGACGGCGATGACAGCGTTTACGGCGGTGAAGGCAACAACCTACTCAAGGGCGGCAACGGCTTAGATACGCTGATTGGAGGCAGCAGTTCCGACATCTTTGTGCTAGCACCAAGTTCGGGACTTGATAACATTGTTTACTTCCAGGTCGATCGCGATTACTTCGGACTAACACAAGACCTCACCTTTGACCAATTGCAAATCGTTCAAGGCGGTGAAAATTATACTAACGATGCTTTGATTAGCATCGCAGGCACCGGCGAACATTTAGCTTGGGTGAAAGATACTCAATTTAGTGCGATCGACAGTTCTCGGTTTATTTCCATCACCCCCGGAGCCCCGCTGCCTGGAGTTTTCAATACTCCCTCGCCTGTCGATTCCTTAACTGGCGAACCTGTTGATAGTGAGGATGATGAGTTGATTGATAACAGTTCTACCGCTGGCTTATCAAACACAACTGCATCAATTAGTCAGCCAAACAGCACGACTACTGCATCAATTAGTCAGCCAAACAGCACGACTACTGCACCAGCAAATATCACCTTGCAACCATTACCAACAGCGACTAATCCAGATAATTTGACAGTAACTTCTGCCAATAGTATCCCCGACGATATCTTGTTGAATGGCGGTGCAATTCCCACCATGATGACCTTTAGTGAAACTGATGATGACATCCTCATCTACGACACTAACAGCTTGTTGGGCTCTCTAACCAGCGCTCAAACTCAGCCAATTATTCCTTTGAACGGCACGACTGTTAATAGTGCGATTTCCCCAATTGCTAATACTTCTGCCAATGACAACAGCCTCTTAATTACTCCGGCTGCAAGTCCCAGCAATCCACTAGCAAATAGCGATTTGACTGGCATTTCGACCTTGTAGTAATTGTAGGTTTGGTTGAGGGCGATCGAATACATTAAAAACCCGGTTTCTTCAAGAAACTGGGTTTTTATTATGGGTTGTTTTCAACCGCAAGAAATTCTCCGATTCGACTGTAAAGTTCTTTGAGTTGCTCGGAGTCCAAAGCTTTAATTAGCGCATCTCCAGCTTTCTTCGGGTTATGACGAGGTATGGTTATAAATAAGCTTCCATTTAGACTACTAGATGGCACTTTTTCCAACCAATCTTTGACCAGTTTCCGCCCCCGATCCGTGATTTGGTAATCACCACGTTTATTACCTGATAATCGTTCAATCCATCCCAAGTCTAGCCACAATTGCCTCAAAATGTGTGCGTTACTTAAACAAGTCCGCAATACTCCTTGAATCTTAACTGCATTTATAGGCTGGTCTGGACAAGATTGAACCAGCTTAGAAAATTTTGGCAAATATTTTGACGGACTTCCCTGCTCTTGAACTCGATCTTCTTCAGGCTCAAACGTCTTTGCATTAGGTGATGCTAATTCCTGAATGATTTTGTCAATATCTGACGGCTCGTAACCCAAACCAAATGGTGGTTTAGCCTTGCAGAGTTCCTCATAAGTCTTGAATGGCTTTCCACACTCATCAACAAGCTGATGATAGCCAGAGAATTGCTTCATCAAATCGCGCCATGCTTTCAATTGTTGAGCATTGAATGCAGCATCATGTAAGGCTGATTGCAGTTCCAGCCTTACAGCGATCGCCCAAGGGCGCGATCCAGGAGGTGCATTGAGTTCGCCTGCATTGCCGAGAGTTTCTATGTGAGTTTTCAATCGTTCATTGGATATTTGCTTTGTAGCCATGCCCACACCCGCCTCAATTCTTCAAGTGCCATTGCTGTGCGTGACTTGCCAAATTCTTTGACAATTTCCCCATTAATGGTTTTGAACTCCATACGATTCTTGACTGTATAGTAACGGACATAATTTTCAATTTTCTCTCGTATAATGGACAGCTCTTCACTTGGGGTTAACGATTCTTTGTCTGATGAGTCTGCATAAACTTCAGTGCTAATTCGCCGTGTATTATACGACTCCATAAAACGTTTCAGATTTATAGTGCTGCCACTAATTCCAAACTCCTGTGCGGTTGATTGAAGTATAGCGGTTTCAGCATAATCAACAGTTTCCCCGTTACTTGAATCAGATGCTCTTGAGCGTGTCAAGCTTGAATTTAATGCGATAATACTATTATATCCCAGTTCTTTGTTTTTAGCATCATTATCCCCATTGCCACCGCCATTTTCACGTTTATTTAATTCTCTTTCCCTCAGAATTGGAGCTTGTTCCGCCATGATTTTTTGTACGCAATCCACGGCTAATTTGTCATCTGGAAGATAAATCAATCCTGTTTTTTTCAAAACTCCAGCTTCTCGATCGACTCTCGCAGCCCTTGCCCATGATTGTTCCAGCCAAGGCTTACTTCTGATATTAGTTAAACAGGCAACATGGGTAATTGCCGGAACGTCAAGCCCTTCATAGGCCATTGCCACTGTTACTAAAGCATCAACTGCTTTTGCCTCGCCGTAATTGTAGTGTTTCTTAAATCTTTTAATTGCTGTTTGCGCTTCTTTCGATTCATCACTTGTGGCTTTTAAAGCTTTTATTCCTAACTTTTGCAGCCACTCCAAATATTGATTAGCTGTTGCTATTGATGGCGCGAGTACCAATAGCTTAGCTCTATGGTTATCTTTTTTATGTGACTTCCAATTATCAACACACTTTCTGAGTAACTGCTCGGCGTATCCGGTACTAAGCGCTGTGCGAAGTGCTATGCCCCTATAGTCTCCAGCCTCTGCTAGGCTTTCCACTGAATTTTTCTGCCCTTTTTCGTCTATCCATTCAGCCTGTCCATCACCCCATTCAAAATGGAGAGGAACAATAGCCCCCTCTCTGAGTGCTTGTCCTCGCGTATATTCAATAACTACAGTACCTTTACTACTTGATAGATCGGGAATAAGACCGCTAGGAGTTGTTTTATAGGGCATAAAAGCAATTGGCTGCCGATCTCCACGCTCACCGGTTCCTGTTACTAAGATGACTAATACAGCATTATCTACCAATGGCTGTAACGCTCCATGCCATGCTCCATCTTCCTCAACATGATGAAACTCATCCACCACTAGAATATAGCGCTGGCGTCGAAGTTCTTGAGCATGAAGATCGGGATTTGCTATAATAGCCTGGTATGTCGCTACATAACCATTCATCCCCTTGCATGGATTAGGCTCATTGTTATTTGCCATAATTCTATGCTGATGCCCTAGCATATTTTTGAAATACCCATCTTCAAAATTCTCTTCTGCTTGCTTTTGGAGATTGAGTCTGGGAACAACCCAACAGATTGCATCAGCTATGGTTCCATGAAAGCTGTTGCCCGAATTACGATTGGGAATTAAGTTGGCAGCAGCAATTACTGGGATAAGACTCTTACCGCCTCCAGGCGTAACAAGCATGAGAATTTTTTTAATTTGTTCGCCTGCCTTTATGCGTTTACAGATTTGTAAAAATTCATCTTGATGTCTTCTTAAATTAAGAGGTTCTTTAGGAGATTGTGAAGAAAAAAGGTCTAATTGGATTGCATCTGTCATGTTTCTGTTCTCCTCAGCAGTTTTTTGATGATGACATTTGGGGCATAATGCCTGCATTTCGTGGACATTGGTCCTCTGAGTTTCTGCCCATCGCTCAATGTGGTCTGCGTGCCAGTCTGAAGGCAAATCACATCTGCAATGCTGGCACTTGCCATTGGCGGCATACCATAGGGCAGCGCGTAGCCGTTTTGATCGAAGGAAGCGACTCTGATCCTGCATTTGAAAAAGCTATAAGGCTTACGCAGCAAGTAAAAACATCTACTATAGAAATTTTATCTACTTTTGAAGTTTTAGTCAACATAAAGATTTTATGAGCTAGCTGTCTCTACTTTTGTCAAGAGGATGGCCACGAAGCAGGCAGCGGCATATTGCTGGAACAATCCCGTAGCGATGACTGGTTCGGCGGTTCCGGCAACAACATTTCTTAATGCGGTGGGGTTGCCGTTTTTTGGCTATGTTGGTAGGATAACGTATATCGCGCAACCGCGCAATACGTAGTAATATCACCACGTAGTAAACCGCCCCCTCGCCAGATGCGAGAATACAGGTATGCGCGTATGAGAGACATGGCTAAAAAAATTCCACCTGAAATGGCTGAACTAAGCGTTTACGTAGATAAAAGGCTAAAGCTACGATTCAAACTAGCTTGCACAGCTCAAGAAAAGCCAATGAGCGAAGTCATCGGTTTACTGATGAAGCAATGGCTAGAGACAGCAGAAACCCCGCCAGAGCCTAAAACTAAAGCGGGGCAAAACGTTCAAGACTGAGGAGACATTAAGCGAGGGACAAATGTTGAGAGACGCAGACAACCCAGAAAAATCTTGGGAAGACTTGGAAGCCGAACTCGCTGAATACCCGGACAGACCATTTTATGCTCGGAGTGACGCAGAAGCTGCTAAGCGATGCGAACAGCAAAACCGCGAAGCAACAAGACACCCCGATGCAACCGGAAGAACCTACTACACCTGTGACGAGAAAAAAAGGAAAAACCGATGACCGAATATCGATTAACACCAGCAAAGTACCACTATGTACAAGTAGTTGTTTCCCTCAACCGCGTTCACTTAGACAACTATAAAAACCCTGATGAAGCATTGACAAAACTGCTAGAACTTGGTTACACTCCTGAATTGCGATATCAATGGAATCCAGAGCGAAACGAATTTGATTTATACGCCCTAATTCACGACTTACCGCTAGAAGAATCGCTAATGACCGATGAAAAGTGTCAGGAGTTTTTCAAGCATTTCAAACACAGCCAAATATATTCAATCGGGTGCGGTAACGCTGACCCAGATTGGCTATTTGCTTGGGGTTTTGATGACCCCCGCCGTCACGCCAAGCCCGAAGAAATTCAACCTTTACCAGCAGCTAAAGCAGCAGCTTAATATGATGAACGCAGACGAAATTTCATCTGCGTTCATCTGTGTTTATCTGCTAATATCTGCGGTCAAAAAACCTCCCTATCGAACTACTTCGCCGCAGGCAAAGACAACTGAGGCGAAGTTTTAGCATAGCTTCCATTCACGGGAATCGCCTCCGGTTCCTGCGAAAGCAAAAACTCGCGAATAACCCTAGCAACTGCTCTTTGAGCTAAACCGCCGACTACTTTCTGCCCCATATTCTGCACTTCCGGTTTCACCAACAACTGCGGAAGAAGCTGCAATACTTTCATCGTGTCAAAACCGGGAGTTGATTGCAAAATATCCCAAATCCGCTTGATGTGTTCTAAGTTTTTTTGTTCAGTTGGTGAAACCACAGGTTGATTTGCCTTGACTCCAAACCATTCGCCCACGACTGCTTTGGCGTTAGCAACAGCATTGCTGGAAAGTGTGTCAAGACTTTTGACTAATTCCAGGACAATACGATCGCGAATAAAATCTCCTCTTTGGGAAAATAAATATTCTAAAGCTTGGTTCAAGAGTTTGCTGACATCATAATCCTCGCTCTCGCGGGCATTGTTGAGCAAGTTTTCTAAGCGGTTCCAGCGGAATTCGCCTTGTTTGAACAGCAAATCTTGCAGGGATGCTCTCAATTCCGGTGCGGGGTCGCTCAACAGCCGTTTGGCTACGTAAGGATAAGCTTTGCTCAACACTTTGAATTCTGGATCGACATTAATGGCAATCCCTTCTAACGTAACGAGCGATCGAATAATCAAAGCATAGTAAGCTGGAACTCGGAAAGGATATTCGTACATCACCGCCGAAAGTTCGTCAGTAATGCTTTTGAAATTTAGTTCGGCAACGCTAGCACCCAAAGCATTGTTAAATACGCTAGCTAAGGCCGGAATAATTGGCGTCAAATCGGTGTCTGGTGTTAAAAACTCTAACTTGACATAATCTTTTGCCAAACCTTCAAAGTCGCGGTTCACCAAATGCACCACAGCTTCCAACAAGCCGTACCGCTGATAAGGTTTAACTTCGCTCATCATCCCGAAATCGAGATAAGCTAACTGACCATCAGGAGTTGCCAAAAGATTGCCGGGATGCGGGTCGGCGTGAAAGAAACCATGTTCTAGAAGTTGTCTGAGAGAGCACTGCACCCCCACTTCAATTAAGTAAGGAGCATCTATTCCTTGAGCTTTAACGGCCTCTAAATTCGTAAGTTTGATGCCGGTGATCCACTCCATTGTTAAGACGCGGCGGCGGGTATATTCCCAGTAGATGCTGGGAACATAAATGTCTTTGATGTGACCGTAGAGTTGGGCAAACCGTTCGGCATTTTGACCTTCGTGGGTGTAGTCCATTTCTTCGTAAATGCGCTCGCCCAACTCGTCCATAATGCTTGCGAGGTCACTGCGAATTATTTTGAAGTTGTTTTGTGCCCAAACTGCAACGCGCCGCAGGATGTAGATATCTAAACCGATGTTCTCGGCTAAACCTGGTCGCTGCACTTTGATTGCGACTGTTTCCCCGGTTTTGAGTTTGCCTTTGTAGACTTGTCCGAGAGATGCTGCTGCGATCGGATCTGGGGTGATTTCTGCGTAGATGTCTTTGGGGTGGGCGCCCAATTCTTCTTGGATGAATTGATAGGCTACTTCGTTCGGAAATGCTGGCAATTGGTCTTGCAGCGTTGTTAGTTCTTCTAAATATACTGGCGGTACTAAGTCGGGCCGTGTTGAGAGTGCTTGTCCGATTTTGATGAAAGCTGGGCCGAGTTGGGCCAGAATTTCTCGCAGTCGGACGGCGCGACGCTTTTGGTTGGTGGCGGTACGACCTGTTTTGCCGTCGAACCACACACTGAAGGCAAAGCTAAAAAATGTCCAAACAACGCTCGACAGCCTTCCCCAGACTTGTAGAGGTCGATTTCGGTACAGGGCTGCGATCGCCACTGGATCGTACCGAACAGCATCTCCGGCCAACTCGAAAGCTATATCTCTGGCTGATTTGAGCCGATCGTCCGTTACGACATCCGCCTCTAGTGATACTGGTACTGCTTGCAGGGGAATTGTATTTGCATCTTGGAGATTGCCGAGTACAGCCTGAGTCCCTGAATTTACATATGTTTGCGGGGAGGCTGGCGATACTGTCTTGACATTCATAAATCAGACCTAGTGTGAAGCATTGTAAATATATTGTAACAATTTAAGGAAAAAGACCCTTCTTCCTTCTTATATAGTTACTCGCCGCTGGATCTTTTGAGTCGATCGCGAAGCCCGGATAGTTGCGATTGGCTGCTGACTGGCGATCGAGGTTGGGGCATTTCGGTATCGGGCCAGTTCGGTAAGTCGTTACAGGGACAGAACTCCGGGGGCATTCCGGTTTGTTTGAACACTACGGGCATAGCGCAGCGCGCGCAGCCACTGATTTCCCAAGCTGGTGTCAGCAGTTGGGCAATTGTTTCGTTTGTGCCTTCGAGGTAACAGTCTCCGCTGTCGCAGGAGATGATTTTTTGCCAGCAGTCTTCAAATTCCTGGCTGTAGCGATCGCCGGCATTTACCGATTTGGGCAGCAGCGCTTCGGAACCGTTGCGAATTAATACTTTTTTGCCTAACTGAAACCAGTAAGCAATATATTTTCTTACTTCACTATCTGATGCCATAACTTTTAGTCAACCCTTCAACTAATTGATGATTTTAGACTTTCAATTTGAAATTAGCACTCTTTCTCAAGAGACATTTTATATTTTACATTATTTCAAAATTTGGCTATTCCTCATGTCAAATTGTTGTGCTATTTGCCCTGGGGAGTATGTTTTTTGACTAATTTCTGTGACTCTTGAGTTTTCAATCTTAGTTAAAATTATACCTGATTTTTAGTTAAAATTGTCGTTCGGGAAACCGAGATGTTTTCTCTCTTGTCGATCGCGACTCCGGCTGTTAATTTTTCAAGGGCGGCAGCGGCGTACCCAAAGCGCTTAGATTCAAGGCGTAACCTCCGGTGGCGAGATAAACAGTATCGGCGATCGCCCCGATGTGGCGCACGAGAGTGCCGAGGCGATCGCGAAACAGCCGCCCCGCCGGATAAGCAGGCACAACGCCCCATCCGGTTTCTTCCCCTACCAAAATTACATCAGCCGCCGCCGACTTCAAACAGGCGAGCAAATCTTGCTGCGTAGTAGCCCAAACAGCAGCTTCTTGTTCCAAAAGATTTGCCGTCCAAGTTCCCAGGGAATCAATCAACAAACAATCCGACGGCTTGCTGGCCCGCACAACGGCCGATAATTCGATCGGCACTTCTAGAGTTGCCCAATCAACTGGGCGGCGATTTCGGTGCTGATCGAGGCGACGAAGCCACTCCAAATCCGTTTCATCAACCTGACCGGTAGCCACATAGATTACTTGTTTTCCCGAACCCGCCGCCAGAGTTTCGGCCCATTCACTTTTGCCACTCCGGGCGGGCCCAGTTACTAAGATTAATTGTCTCGATGTGGTGGGTTCTGAGTTAGTCATTAGTTATTAGTCAGCAGTCATTAGTCAGATACAAAGGATTAAACACAATTATCCATTACCAATTACCAATTACCAATTACCCATTACCAATTATCATTTAGACTGCCAACTACCAAATGCTTTTTAAGCGATAATAGCATTGATGAGACAATATCAGAGTAAGTCGATCGAGAACCCCCGTATTTCCCAAGCTGTTATTTATGCCAGATCATCCTCAGATATCAGCGATTATTTGCACCCACAATCGCGCCGCCTATTTAGGTGGGGCGATCGACAGCTTGCTGGTACAGGATTTTCCCGACAACTTTGAAGTAGTAGTAGTGGATAACGCTTCTAGCGATTATGCAAGCCCCGAAAGTTCGACTTCGCGCACCCGCGAGGTGGTAGAAGCAAGACAGGGCGATCGGCGCCTCAAGTACGTGTGGGAACCCGAAATCGGTCTGTCAGTAGCCCGGAACACAGGCGCTAAGCAAGCTCGCAGCGAAATATTAGCTTATCTCGACGACGACGCTATTGCTGAGCCGAATTGGCTCAGGGTGCTGCACGCGGCTTATCAAAGCAATCCAAAACTCGCCGTAGCTGGTGGCAAAGTCAATTTGCTCTGGCCTTCGGGAGTCAGCCCGCCCGAATGGCTGTCACCGGGGTTGGCCCAGAACTTGGGATCATACGATTTAGGCGATACTTGCCTGTACGTAACTGCTGCAGGTTTGACTCCCAGGGGTGTAAACTACTCAATCCGGCGCGCTTTTCTCGAACAAATTGGCGGCTTCGATGCCAAACTCGGTAGAGTCGGCAAAAAGTTGCTGTCAAATGAAGAGTTGCGGGCCACAGAATTAGCTTTAGAGTTAGGTTGGCAAGTAGTTTATCTACCGGATGCCCTGGTGCTGCACAATGTCGCGACAGAAAGGCTCCACAAAGCTTGGTTTCTAGAGCGCGGGTGGTGGCAAGGCATCAGCGAGTGTTATCGCGAACAATTGTCCGATCGAGCCGGTATTGCTCAGCTTGGGCGAGGGGGTGAAAGAATCTTGAGGGGTGTCTGGAAGTCTTTTAAATATATTAGAGATCCAGGGCTGCGCTTTGAAAATTTCGTTTTTGCCTGGGGTCAAATCGGTTATTTGAGCGCAGCAGTCCGCGGCCTGATTTTTGCACCGAAATCGACCACTAGGTATTAGGCTATAGGCAATATCCCTCGCTGCTCAACTCGTTGGCGCGGCTGTGCCGATCGCACTTCATCCACCAAAACTCGACCGCATTCAGGTTCAAGCACTCGATTATGACATCTAGTTCATCCAAGATTCCGGTTTCAGTTCTCATTCCGGCAAAAGACGAAGAACTTAATCTACCTGCGTGTCTGGCCAGCATTGCCAGGGCGGATGAAGTTTTCATGGTTGATTCCCAAAGTAGCGATCGCACGGTAGAAATTGCCATCAGCACCGGCGCAAAAGTAGTGCAATTCTACTTCGACAACCGCTGGCCGAAAAAGAAAAATTGGTCTTTGGACAATCTGCCCTTTCGCAACGAATGGGTATTAATTGTCGATTGCGACGAGCGCATTCCGCCGGAACTTTGGGACGAAATCGCGCAGGCGATCGAAGACCCCAATTTTGACGGCTACTACCTCAACCGCAAAGTCTTCTTTTTAGGCCAATGGCTGCGTTACGGCGGCCGATATCCCGACTGGAATTTGCGTTTGTTCAAGCATCAAAAAGGACGTTACGAAAACCTCGGCACTGAATCCGTCCCCAATACTGGCGACAACGAAGTTCACGAACACGTCATTTTAGCTGGTCAAGTCGGCTACTTAAAAAATGACATGATCCACGAGGATTACCGCGATTTATTTCACTGGATAGAACGGCACAATCGCTATTCTAATTGGGAAGCTCGTGTTTATTACAATATTATTGAAGGGCGCGATGACAGCGGTACTATTGGCGCTCACTTATTTGGAGATGCAGTGCAGCGGAAACGCTTTCTTAAAAAAGTTTGGGTGCGGCTGCCTTTTAAACCAATGCTCAGATTTATTTTATTTTACTTCATTCAGCTCGGCTTTTTGGATGGAAAAGCTGGCTATATTTATGCAAGGTTATTGAGTCAATATGAGTATCAAATTAATGCAAAACTTTATGAATTGCGTTGTTGTGGCGGTCAGTTGAATGTGGCCGAACCTGAGCCGCCTCTGTCGCCGCCAGTAGTTATTGGTCAGGAGACAGAAGTGAAATTGCCATAATATTTTGGAGGCATGAGGGAATTGGGAATTAGGAATTGGTAGTTGGGAATTAGGAAAGCCAGCCCATACCGAATGGTTTGAGAGATTTTCATTTAATAAGTTCTTCTAGGGATGGGAACAGCAATTTTTCTGCGCTCACTTTTTCGCAATCGCAACCTTGTTGAATTGCGGATATTTCTGATACTTTTCCTCGCAGCAATTGGATGCTTTCTATTAGCAATGGTAGGGTTAATAAAATTATTGATGCTGATACCAGCAAGCTAATCAAGCCGTCAGCCCAATTCCAGTGTAGCCACGCAACGGCGATCGCCGCTAAAATTACTCCAACGGACGAAAATATGTCGGCGACTGCGTGCAGAAAGGCACTTTTAAGATTTAAGTCGCCGTGACAGCAGGAATGCAAGCAACAAGCATTAATCGAGTTGATGCTTAAACCGACTATGGCGGTAATTAACATCGGGAGCCCTTCTACTTCGGGAGTTGGGGACTGCAAGCGGCCGATCGACTCTGCGGCAATCCACAGGGCGATCGCCACTAAACTGATACTATTAATTAAAGCAGCAATGATTTCTCCTCGTTCAGGGATTGACGATTGTGCGATCGTACAATCTACGGATTTACTTTTGCGTTTGACTGAGGAGTACCAAGTCGCTGTCAAAGTTATTGCTAAAGCTGCTACATCTGAAAAAACGTGACCCGCATCTGCTAATAGGGACAAACTATGAGAATTAAGTGCGGCGATTAACTCTGCTACAAAAAAGCTGCTAAGCAGTACCAATGCTGTTTGTAAAAGTCGCACTTTGCCAATTCTGGGATTTGTATTCTCGCATTGTGCGATATCCTTGGCATTTTCCGAGTCAAAATTGTCCCTAACTAGAAATGTCATGCAGCAGTCCTTAAGGTTAAACTCGATTTTAAATTAAACATTAAATTAACTATCAATGACCGATTATATACCAACTCCGCACCAAGATCCGGAAAATCCGATCGCAAATTCCCCAAATTCTCAAATAAACGATCGTCCAATTAGCCACAATCACGCAAATACTTTGACAGGCGAATCTTTAGTTGATTTGCGGCTGTACAACCAATCAAAGTTCGATCGAGGAAAGCCCAATTGGCTAATTTTGCTTTGGTGGTTCATCCAGGCGATCGTATTTCCCCTGACTCCACACCCTTTTAACGGCATCAGAAGCGGCTTGCTGCGGTTATTTGGAGCGAAAATAGGTTGTGGTGTGATCATTCGCCCCACGGCTCGTTTTACCTATCCTTGGAAAATTGCAATCGGCGACTATAGTTGGATCGGAGATGATGTTGTATTGTACAGTCTGGATCGAATTGCGATCGGCAAACACTGCGTCATTTCTCAAAAAAGCTACCTATGCACCGGCACTCACGACCCCCAAGACCCAGCCTTTCGCTTAATCACAGCACCTGTGATCATTAATAACGGCGTTTGGATTGCCGCCGACTGCTTCATTGGCCCTGGTGTAGAAATCGGTGCTAACGCTTTAATCGGAGCTCGCAGCAGCGTCTTTAAAAATATGCCAGCTAGCTTTGTTTGCACGGGAACACCTTGCCGTCCCCGCTATCAGCGAGAAATTAACAAAAGTTCGTAAGAGACATTGTACCAGGAAATTAAGCAGCTTTACAAGCTTGCTGCCGAATAGGAATTTCAATGACGAATTCTATTCCCTTTCCTAATCCAGGCTGGCAGTATAATTTGCCCCCATGCTTTTCCACAATAATTTGGTAACTGATAGATAACCCCAACCCAGTTCCTTTACCGATAGGTTTGGTGGTAAAAAAAGGGTCAAATACTTTCTGTTGTAAAGTTTCGCAAACTCCCCGACCATTGTCACTAATATAAATAGCCACCCAATTCTCGTCAATTATTTTTGTAGCAATTTGAATGCGGTTCTTGTGTTGTTTAATTTCTGCAAAGGAACGCTGCTGATTCGATTCCTCTAAAGCATCAATGGCATTGGAAATAATATTCATGAACACTTGATTTAATTGTCCGGCATGGCATTCTACTGGTGGAAGCTGACCGTACTTTTTTATTAGTTCAATCTCAGGATGCTCTGGTCTTGCTTTTAAACGATGATGCAGGATGGTGAGTGTACTATCAATTCCTTCATGAATATTTACAGCTTTCACGTCTGCCTCATCTAGGCGAGAAAAGATTCGCATAGACTTGACAATCTCTTGGATGCGCTGCGTTCCTAAGTTGATTGAGTTAAGAACTTTGATAAAATCTTCCTCCACAAATTCTAGTTCTACTTCATCCATTGCTGCTTGAATCCGAGGGGTAGGATTTACATAATCTTCTTGATAGAGGTGTATAATTTTTAGTAAGTTATGAGCGTACTCTTGGGCATAACCCAGATTGCCAGATATGAAATTTATAGGGTTATTTATTTCATGAGCAATCCCAGCCGCCATTTGCCCTAAGCCGGACATTTTCTCGCTTTGGATTAACTTAAGTTGCATTTGTTGTAAATCATCATATGCTTGGCTGACTTCTAATATTTTTTCCTCCAATAAGGTATTTTTTTCTTCTAATTTGTCAGCTAGAACATGAAGCTTTAAATGCAGCTTGACGCGAGCTAATACTTCCTCCTGTTGGAAGGGTTTGGTAATATAATCTACAGCCCCAAGCTTAAACCCCTCAACTTTATTAGCCGTATCCGAGAGCGCAGTCATAAATATAATGGGAATCTGTTTAGTTTCTGGATTAGCCTGTAATCGACGACAGGTTTCAAATCCATCAATTTCTGGCATCATGACATCTAGCAAGATTAGATCTGGGAGAGCATATTTGACTCGCTCTAGTGCCATCTTTCCAGATTTCGCAACCCGAACTTCAAATCCTTCTTGGCTTAAGGCATCAGATAAGACACCCAAGTTAGCTGAATTGTCATCAACTATAAGAATTGTACCATTTGCTTTAATTTCTGAAGTCATAAACCTTACTTGTAGGACTGAATAAACGTTAAAATCTCTTCGTCTTGGAAGTCCTTTGCCATCTGATGCAATCTTTTAGCAAAGGGAATGTATTGGGGATCTATTTCTTCAAGTAATACCGCCTGCTTAACTATTTCTAG
Source organism: Microcoleus sp. AT3-D2 (assembly GCF_036705715.1). Lineage (NCBI taxonomy): Bacteria > Bacillati > Cyanobacteriota > Cyanophyceae > Oscillatoriales > Microcoleaceae > Microcoleus > Microcoleus sp. AT3-D2. The sequence goes on from NZ_JAUBVE010000006.1 coordinate 88,767, forward strand.
GAAATTTCCTTTCATAGCCAGCTCGTATAGCATTTCCATTTCTTTAGCTGGCGGGGCAATTAGCTCATCGGTATCTGAGGATCTCGCCAGTGGCTCTTCATTAGCTTCATAAACCCATTCTAAATCAAGATACTGTTGTAATTTTTGCAGGAGTTCAGTTGCCTGAATAGGTTTGGGAATAAAGGCGTTACCTCCTGCTTCTAAACTTCTGTATTGATCGGTTTCAAATACGCTGGCCGAAGAGACAATAATCACGGTGTCTTTGAAATTTTCCGATTCTCGAACCCGCTTAATCACCTCGAAGCCATCTAGTTCGGGCATTAATAGGTCGGTAACAATTAAATCTGGCTGCACCTCTAGAATTTTTTCCCAGCCTTCAAGCCCATCGTTCGCTTCAGACACCTCAAAGCCGATCGGACTGAGTAAATTGTTAATTACGGAACGGTTAGCCCATTTGTCATCAATAACCACAATCTTAGGTTGGCGGTCTTTGATGCCGATAATCTGACCGTGATGGTCGATTTGAGACGTTTTCACCCATTCATCGGCTTGAGGCAGACTAACATCAAACCAGAAAATACTGCCAACATTCATCTCACTTTGAACCTGAATGGTACTGTCCATTAGTTCTACAATCCTTTGGCTAATTGCCAATCCCAGCCCGGTGCCCTCCGTCTGCCGTTTGCGATCGCCTACCTGCTCGAAGGGCTGAAAGATAGCTTGGAGTTGCTCTTGGGCAATGCCGGTACCTGTATCGCGTACTTCAAAGCGAATTTTTCCTTCTGTGGCAAAACTGACTATAAAAGTGACACTGCCCTCATCCGTAAATTTAATAGCGTTGCTCAAAAGATTAAATAACACTTGTCGCAAGCGTTTTTCATCCGCACGAATACCGATCGGGAGTTCCGGGCTGGATGGAAAATGAAAGTGAATTCCCTTAAGTTCAGCTCGGATGCGACACATTTCTGCTACACCTTGCAGGAACGCCGGGAAATGAAAATCGGTGGGCATTAGTTCCACTTTCTGTGCTTCAATCTTCGACAAATCGAGAATATCATTGATTAACGTTAGTAAATGCGAACCGCACTGATAAATAACATCAATGCGCGATCGATCTTCTTCATTCAAGACTTTGGAACGCTGAAGAATCTGCGCGTATCCCATAATGCCATTAAGGGGAGTCCGCAACTCGTGGCTCATGTTGGCAAGGAATTCACTTTTGGCCCGACTAGCTGCTTCTGCGGCTTCCCTGGCTTTTGTCTGTACGATTTCTGTTTGTTTGCGATCGTGGATATCGATGGAAGTGCCAACCCACTCCCGGATGCTGCCATCTTCATTCAGAATTGGCACCGCTCTAGCTTGAAAATAACGATAGTTTCCATCCGCAGAGCGGAGTTGATATTCTATCTCATACAGGCTTTTCGTTTGCACTGCTTCGTTCCACACCTGAACTGTTCGTTCGCGCTCGTCCGGGTGGATTGTATCTAACCAGCCAAAACCAATTACCTCCTCTACGGTTTGTCCGGTGTAAGCTCTCATACTCGGTGTATCCTGGCATCTTCCTTCAGCATCCGTTATCCAGACAATTTGGGACGTGGCAAGGATTAGCGATCGATAGCGTTCTTCGCTTTGTCTGATAGCCTCTTCGGCAAGTTTGCGATCGTGGATATCGGTACAAGTGCCAATCCACTCCCGGATGCTGCCATCTTCATTCAGAATTGGCACCCCTCTACCTTGAAAATAGCGATAGTTTCCATCCGCCCCTCGGATTCGATATTCTATGTCATATAGGCTTCTCGTTTGCACTGCTTCCATCCATACCTGATCCGTTCGTTCGCGATCGTCTGGGTGCATTGCATCTAACCAGCCAAAACCAACCACTTCCTCTACGGTTTGTCCGGTGTAAGCTCTCAGAGTCGGCATATCCGGGCATCGCCCCTCAGCATCCCCCGTCCAGACAATTTGAGACGTGGCAAGGATTAGCGATCGATAGCGTTCTTCGCTTTGTTTGATAGCATCTTCGGCAAGTTTGCGATCGCTAATGTCATTATTAATTTCGAGTTGGGCACAAGGCTTCCCTTCCCCATCGCGCTGTAATGTCCAGCGACTTGCCACAATAATCGGCCGACCATCACTGGTGGTGTGCTGCACTTCTCCTTCCCAACTTCCCTGCTGGAAAAACTCTGCCCTTAAGATTTCTAACGGTTTAGGGAAGGCTGTTTTCAAGCAGGTGTGAATATACTGCCCTACTACTTCCGCTTTTGTCCAACCATAGAGCTTTTCTGCACCTTGGTTCCAGTATATGATTCGGTCATCCATATCCCTAATAATGATACTATCGCTGGCTAAGTCCAGCATTTCTAGGGTTTGGCGAAGCGTTTGCTCGGCTTGTTTGCGATCAGTAATATCTCGTGTTGTGGCGATGATGCCGAGGATATTGCCCTGAGTATCCAGCCAAGGAGCCTTGGTAGTGAAAAAGGTTGCCGTGGTTTCACCCTGAAAGACATCTTCCTCGTAACTCTCAGTGATTCCTGCTGCCATGACTTGACGATCTTTTGCCATAGCACGGACACTCTCATGCGGTAGTAATTCCCAATCATCTTTGCCGATGATTTCCTCAATTGACTTGCCCAGGAAGTTTGCCACATTGGAGTTAACGGCAACATAACGCCCTTCCCGATCTTTAACGAAAATGAAGTCGGGTGTACTTTCCAAAATAGAGTTTAGCAGTGCATTGCGATCGCGTAACTCTGCTTCGACTTGTTTGCGATCGCTAATATCTCGGCTTGTGGCGATGATGCCCAGAATATTGCCATTAGCATCCCGCCAAGGAGCTTTTGTCGTTAAAAAGGTTGTAGGGGTTTCATCATCAGCAGAGATTTCATCCTCGAAAGTCTCAGTGATTCCTGCTGCCATGACTTGGCGATCTTTTGCCATAATTTCACGAGCACTGTCAGCAGACATTAATTCTAAATCATCTTTGCCGATGATTTCCTCAATTGACTTGCCCAAAAAGTTGGCCACATTGGAGTTAAGGGCAACATATCGACCTTCTAAATCTTTAACAACAATGATGTCTGGCGTACTTTCCAAAATAGAGTTCAGTAAGAAGTTGCGATCGCGCAGCGCAGCTTGCTGTTCGCGCAGAGCAGCTTGCTGTTCGCGCAGAGCTTCTTCAGCTTGTTTGCGATCGGTAATATCTGTAATAGCCCCAACCCATTCCCGAATTGAACCATCCCCGTTCAGAATTGGTACACCACGACAACTCATGTAGCGATATTCCCCGTCATAGCGACGCATACGGAATTCAGATTCATAGAACGATCGATTGGCAACAGCAGTTAACCAGGCAGTGGCAATAGACGAGCGATCGTCTGGATGGATAGCGTTGCTCCCACCCCTTCCCTTGTAATCATCAAATGTCTGTCCTGTAAATGCACTCCAAGTAGGTTGCTCGATCGCCATTTCGCCGTCCGCATTGCAGATCCAAATAATTTGAGCAGTGGTTTCGGTTAAAGAACGAAATCTTTCTTCACTTTGTTTCAGGACATCTTCTGCGGTTTTGCGATCGCGAATATCCCGCGATACAGTGGCAATCCCTATGGGTTCGTTAGTCTGCGGGTGTTTGACCAGAAATAGAGTGTAATCTAACGGGATGGGTTGACCCGTTACGAAATGTCTGAAGCGATAATCGCTCCGCCAATCCCCCTCTTGCATTAGAGTAGGCAGGACGCGCTGCTGTATGAATTCCAGATCTTCTGGCATGAAGAAATCGTTCATGTGTTTGGTTCTGGCTTCCTCCAAACTACTGAGTCCCACCAAATCCAGACCAGCCTGATTCACGAGTATAGGGCGACCATCCATTGAGGCCACGCCTATAAAGTCACGGCTATTCTCGATCGTGGTAGCCAGTAATTGTCGTTCTTCCTCTGCTTTTTTGCGATCGCGAATATCCCGCACAATAGTGGAGATAAACTCAACTTCGCCCGCTTCGGTTTTGTGAACGATCAAAACCTGAGAGACTGGAATTTCTTCCCCATCGCGTGACAAAAATAGGATTTCACCAGCCCACCTACCCTCTCGCAAGGCGGTGGGAATTATATCGTTGTGGAATTTTGCCCTTGCCGAGGGAGCTAACACAGAATCTATACTAAATGAAGAGCGTGCTTCTTCTGGGGACATCCCCAGCATTTCCTGTCCGGCTTTGTTGAGATAGACGCTATGCCCAGCCGCATCATAAACTTCTACTAAGTCGGAAGTTGCTTCCAAAATTGCCGTCAGTCGTGCCTGCTTTTGTTCTGCCCGCTTGCGAGCGGTAATTTCAATCACAAGGGCACCAACACCAAAAACCAGGTCATTTTCATCCCGCAAAGGATAGTAAGATGCTTGCCAGTAGCGCAGGATTCCCGGTTGTCTCGGAGTTTCACCCACTACTTCATAGTCGAGAATTGGCTTGCCCGTATCCAGAATTTCTTGCAAGATTGGTCCCAGAGTCGCAGCCAATTCTGGCAGCACTTCACACAGCGACCTACCAATATGATCTGCCACACAAATGCCATTGAGCTCTGCCATAGCTTCGTTAATTTGGACGTACCGAAGTTGGCGGTCTAAAATCATCAGTCCGGCATTCGCAGCAGCAAAAAAAGCGTCGAAGTGAGCCTGTCGCAATACCTGTGCTGTTGTGCTCTCTTGCTGTGGCGGTTGGGTTTTCTTTGGTGGGAATTTGCTCATGTTGGCTCGTGCATTTCAGCTTTTATTCTACAACTTCTGTCCAATTGGGCGATCGCAACGTTTTCGTTTTATCCTATTTGGGTACTGAAAAAAACGTTCAGTAGCGCGACCATTAGGCTTTCAATCTGCGATATATGTATCCCTTGCGATACTATTTCCCTTAATTATTCGGATGTATCGCCAAGTATTTCTATTACTCATCAATTCTATTCCTAATCAATCCTATTGGTAGAACATTGGTGACAACATAAGCTAGGGAAGCGTTTGTCAATCAGCACTTAGGCTCAGCATTTACTCAGATTGGGGGTGGAGAACTTAGATTTGGGCGATCGAGCAATCATGGCGATCGCCTCGCCATATTTATGCCCACCATCCCCAAATCGCCAATTTTCCACTCCTAAATAAGCAAAGCAATATTTTCAGTAAATTTACGGATTGACAAATGCAATTAAGTTATAATTTGTCTCCCATATCGGTAGAATGCCAAGTATTCTTGGAACGTTATCAATTTTAGCTAGATCCGTTAAATTTTTACTTAGATATACACAAGACGGACGCCACTGGCAGAGTAATAGCAATATCTCTCCCACCAGTTAAAGTCATTGTAATACTTGGATATTTGACTTGTCCACTTAAATAGTCATTGAATAATCCCCGCTTAAGTTGATAACGGGAATTCCAAGAAAAATTAGTGGAGAGTATGATAAAATCGCATAGAGTTAATGTTGAATAAATTTACTATAGCAATCCTTGCAGGAGTCGTAATTTTTTTACCCCACCCCAACCCTCCCCGAACCGGCGGGGAGGGAGTAAGAAATTCACAAATGATTTAGGATTGCTATAGAGGGTTCGCTTTAATAATAGATGAGTCGGATATCGTCTCGCGAAAAAGTGGCACAATAACCGCAGGTCTGCGAAGACAAAGTATCCGAAAAATTCGCAAGAGGGATAACTGCGTAGTATGAGGAAACACATATCTATGTAAAGACTTCATTTTTTTTACCAAAATAGGCTAACATTTGTGATAAAGACTTCAGAATTTTATTTGTAACTTTGGCACTGAGGACTTTATTGTTTACTACTACCAACTTAAAAAATGACAACACAAAAAACCTTATGGTCGGAATTGGAATTTAATACAATACCAGAAGAAGTATGGACACAGCTATCCCAAATATTTACAGCAACCCTATTTAAAATAGGTGAGAATCCTGTATCGCTGCAGTCACTGGTGGAACTGATTGTATTGTTTATGGCTATCCTTGTCATAGCACGATATTTTACGAACTTTCTTAAGGAACGCTTGCTCGTCAGACTGGGAATTGACGAGGGAAACCGGGAAGCGATCTCAGTAATTATTGGGTATTTAATGGTAGCTTTGGGAGTGATCGTCGCCATCCAAATCATCGGCTTCAACCTCGCTTCTTTTGCAGTAGTTGCGGGGGGATTGGGAGTCGGAATCGGCTTCAGCATCCAGGATTTAACAACTAATTTTGTCAGCGGCTTAACACTGCTTTTAGACAGACCTGTGAAAGTCGGAGACTTTGTGGAATTAGAAGGATTAATGGGAATCGTCAAAAAAATCTCGATTCGATCGACCATCATCCAAACCACTGAGGACTCTAGCGTCATAGTTCCCAACAGCAAAATGATTAGCAACAAAATTGTTAACTGGAGTTACGAAAACTCCCTACTCTGTCTGCGAGTTCCCGTAGAAGTAGCCGAAAATAGTAACCCGCTGTTAGTGACAGAAACTCTGTTAAATATTGCTTACGCGGAAGCAGGAGTTTTGTACGAACCGAATCCGAAAGTATTGTTTGTCGAGTTTGGTGATGATAGTTTTAAATTTGAACTTTTAGTGTGGACGGACAGACCGATTGAAATAGAATTAATTAAAAGTTCTTTGAATTTTGCAATTGAATACAATTTCCGCCAGCAAAAAATAGAATTTCCGTTCAATGACAGAGAAATTTATTTGCAAAACCCCGAAGTTCTGTTGTCAATGTTCAACAAAAAAGAAACTGCAATTGACCTCCCGAACAGTTACTCGGAAAATGAGCAAAAGCCCCCAATTTTTGCAGAGAAACTGAAAAAGCAATCTTCTCTTAGCTGTTTGCTGCGAGAGGTGGAATACTTTGAAACTCTGACTGATCTTGAATTGCGACAATTGATTGAAGTTGGATACCGCAAACGGTTGCGATCGCAAGAATATTTGTTTCACGAAAACGACCCCGGAGATGCTTTTTATATGATTCTTTCTGGTTCAGTAGAAGTTTTTGTAGAAGCTATTAACAAACATCTGAATAACCTCGGTTCTGGCCAGTTTTTCGGGGAACTTTCTTTGATGTTGGGAATCCCCAGAACTGCTTCGGTAAGAGCTTTGGAAGAAACAATTTTGTTTGCGATCAATAAAGAAGGTTTCCAGAAAGTTTTAACTGAACGACCGGATTTATCTGAACAGATAATTAAAGAAATAGTCAAACACAAAGAAGAACTCCGCGAGAGACAGAAATTATTGCGAGAAATGGAATTGGTAGATGCAGCAGAAGAGGATGAAAATCCTGTAGAATGGGTGAGAAAACGGCTAAAAGATATATTTACTGTTTGAAATAATTTATTATGACGCGATTTATTCACGATCTCTTTGCCAAAGAATACCTGGAGGAATTGCTGTCGCCGATCGGAACGGTTAATATCGGGCGCGATGTGACTTCCGAAGTTCGAGAAATCGATGTTTATTTCACTCCCAGCAACGCAATTCCCGAATACTCAGAAACCCTGGGATTGTTGGGAAAAATGGCAAACACAACGGCTATTTTTGAACCCTTTCGCAATCCGGCAAACGTCAGCGAAATTTGTAGCTGTCTGGGTAAGTTATTGGACGTGCGAGGTGAATTGGAGCGAAAATTTAGGAGAGAAAATACTCGCTATGATGACGCTCAGTTACCCAAACTGTGGATTTTGATGCCCACAGCATCGAAAGCATTGGTAGATAGCTTTAATGCGATACCAGACACAGAGAATTGGATGCAGGGAATTTATTTTTTGGGTGAATCTTTGCGGACTGCAATTGTGGCGATTCACCAGTTGCCCGAAACTCCAGAAACTCTGTGGTTGAGGATTTTGGGCAAAGCGGGAGTGCAGCAAAGGGCTATTTCCCAATTAAGCGCTTTAGCAACAGACGATCCGTTGCGGATTATCGCGCTAGAATTGCTGTATCGGTTACAGTCAAATTTAGTAGCCGATGCGCCACAAGAATTAGAGCCAGAAGAGCGGGAGTTAATTATGGCCATTGCACCACTTTTTCAACAACAAATACAAGCAGCACAGCAACAAGCTAGAGAAGAAGGACTAGAACAGGGGCTAGAACAAGGACTCGAACGGGGACTAGAACGAGGACTAGAACGAGGCAGACAAGAACAACAGCGCTTAATCTTAGAAAACTTTCTGCGAGTTCGATTTGGAGAATTAAGCCCGAAAATGACGGCTTTTCTATCTCCAATATCAAAGTTGGCTGCGGCGGAATTTACAGTGCTGTTGCTGGCAATATCGATGTTAACCGTTGATGAATCTGGGCGGGAAGCAGCGGTTAAATTGTTAGCTGAAAGTGTCTTGCAAATACGATCGCCTGAATTGGGCGATATTCTGCCTACAGCAGTTACTAATTTATTGGCATTGCCTGTGGCAGAATTGACATTGTTTGTAGAACAACTGCCACAGTTATCGGCTGAGGAATTGAGGGACAGGTTAGGAAAAACACCTGACTAGAACCTGCGATCGCAGCCATAAAGGGATCTCACTCTTTATGGCATTTAAATAATTATCCAATAAAATTCCTAGATTCTGTCGATCGCACTTAGGAATTGGACTGCGGGCCTAAAATCAAGTGCAGCAGACCGTCGATCAGTCGATCGCGCTCCATTGGCACAATCTCTTTACCGTGCATCATCTCCTGCATTAACTGAAAATATACCAGCGATCCAATAAAAATGCGCGCCGTTGCCTCCGCATCGGGCAATTTTAACTCTGGATGCGATGCCAAATATTCCGCTAGCCGATCGATCCCTGGTTTAGCTAAGTTTTTCACAAAAGTCTGCGCTAGCTGGGGAAAACGCCCCGACTCCGCAATCACTAACCTCACAAAATTGAGAAATGCTGGTTCGTGGGTCGCCTGATCCAATATATTTGTGGCAACGAATCGTAGCGCTACGGCCGGTTCTTCATCCAGAACTGTAAAATTGACTTTTTCTCGCGCCAGCCGCTGTACCAAAGCCGCAAACAATCCCTCTTTATCTTGAAAATAGCTGTAAACGGTGGCTTTGGAAACTCCCCCCGTCTTCGCTACCTTGTCCATACTCGTCCCCGCGTAGCCGTGAGTTAAAAATTCTTGCATCGCACCTTGCAGGATTTGCTCGGTTTTGTCACTTGCTGCGGCGCTGTCTGGTTCGCTGGGTTTTGTCCTTGCCATACCTTGCTTCTGTAATTTTTATTTGGGCTCTTGACATCATTATACTGAACGGTTTAGTATTAAAATACATCAGAACTAAACCGTTTAGTTTTATTTCTCACAAAGAGGTATGTCATGGTACACCGGGCAACAGCGGACGGCTTATCCTCAACTCCATCCCTAGTTAAACAACTCCTAGTTGTGGCAGCAGTAGCAACCCTGGGGGCAGCGGGAACCACAGGCTACACGATCTGGCGATCGCGCATACCCGATCCCAATGCAGTAGCCGCAGCAGCAGCAGTCGCAGCATCCCAATTAACCACAGTTACAGCCTTGGGGCGACTGGAACCCAGAGGAGAAGTAATTAAAGTCTCCGCCTCCGGTGCGGCGGAAGGAAACCGGATCGATCAACTTTTGGTGAAAGAGGGAGACAGGGTGAAAACAGGCCAAGTGATCGCAATTTTGGACAGCCGCGATCGCCTGCAAGCCGCCCTCGACCAAGCTCAAGAACAAGTGCGCGTCGCCGAGGCAAACCTAGCAAAAGTCAAAGCCGGAGCCAAAAAGGGCGAAATTCAAGCCCAAAAAGCGACTATTAGCCGTTTATCAGTCGATCGCAGCAACGAAATCACAGCGCAACAGGCGATCGTTGCCCGTCTAGAAATCGATCGCAGCACCGAAATTGCAGCGCAACAAGCCACTATTGCCCGCATCAGGGCCGAACAACAAGGAGAAATTCAAACTCAAAAAGCCGCAATTGCCCGCCTACAAGCCGAACTCCGCAACGCCCAAAGCGAGGATCAGCGCTACTCCCAACTGTATGAACAGGGAGCAATTTCCGCCTCAACTAGCGACAGCAAAAGCCTCGCCGCCGAAACAACTCAACAGCAACTCAACGAAGGAAAGGCAAAACTAAATCAAATTCAGGAATCCCGCCAACAACAAATTAACGAAGCCCAAGCCAAATTGAATCAAATTCAGCAATCTCGCCAACAGCAAATTAACGAAGCCCAAGCCAAACTCAGCCAAATTCAGGAATCTCGACAACAGCAGATTAATGAAGCCGCGGCAAATCTCGATCGCATCGCCGAAGTACGCCCCGTTGACATAGCAGCAGCCGCCGCCGAAGTCAGTTCCGCCGCTTCAGCAGCCAAACAAGCCAAAGCCAATCTGGATCTAGCTTACATCCGTGCTCCCAGAGACGCCCAAGTCCTGAAAATTCATACGCATCCGGGGGAAAGGGTGGGAAACGACGGCATTGTCGAACTGGGACAAACTCGCGAGATGCTGGCTGTTGCGGAAATCTACGAAAGCGATGTGGACAAAGTACGCCTCGGACAAACCGCCAAAATTACTAGCGATGCTTTGATCGGCGAATTGCGGGGAACTGTCGAACATATTGGTTTGCAAGTGCAGCGACAAAACATTGTTAACACCGATCCTTCTGCGAATATTGATAGTCGAATTGTGGAAGTAAAAGTGCGCTTAGATGAAGCTTCCAGCCAGAAAGTAGCGGGATTCACCAACTTGCAAGTCAAAGTGGCGATCGGGGAAATTAAAGATTAAGAAGTCTTAAACCGCAGCATCGCTTTCTTCAATCCAAAATCCAAAATTTAAAATCTAAAATCCTATGATTGGACTCATAAAACCCTTACAACAGTTAAGACGCAGAACTTCCCTCGGATGGCTGCAACTGAGTCACGACAAAGGGCGAATGCTCGTTGCAGTAGCAGGAATTGCCTTTGCTGACGTTTTGATGTTCATGCAGTTAGGCTTTCAAAATGCCCTCTACACCAGCAATACGCGGCTGCACCAAAGCTTGCAAACAGACTTAGTTTTGATTCACCCCCAAGCGCGAAATTTGATTAATTTGTCTTCCTTCCCCAGACGTAGATTGTATCAAGCAATGAACGTACCGGGCGTGAAATCAGCCGAGCCGCTTTACGTTAAAATTGCTAACTGGAAAAATCCCGAAACTCGGCGCGAAACGTCGCTAATGGTTGTGGGTTTCAATCCCGATCGCCCTGCGTTTGCGCTTCCCGAAGTTAACCAAAATTTGAGCGCGATTAAATTGCCGGATACTGTGCTGTTCGATCGAGCTTCTAGGGGAGAGTACCAAGGAACGATCGCACAAATCGCTGAAGGCAAAGCCGTTAAAGCTGAGGTCGAGCGACGCACGATTAACGTCAGCGGTTTATTCACAGTTGGAGCATCTTTTGCCGCCGACGGTATTTTGATGACTAGCGATCAAAATTACCTGCGCCTGTTTCCCAGACAAAACGCCACGAGTGTCAATGCCGGATTAATTCAACTGCAACCGGGTGCTGACCCCGTGGAAGTTCAACAAGTTTTGAAAGCATACTTGCCGGCGGATGTCAAGGTATTAACCAAAGAAGAATTTATCGATTTTGAGAAAAACTATTGGGCTAAGAATACTGCGATCGGCTTTGTGTTTAATTTAGGCGTCGCGATGGGTTTTGTAGTTGGTGTCATTATTGTTTATCAAGTTCTCTCAACCGATGTCAGCGACCACATGGGAGAATACGCTACTTTTAAAGCGATGGGCTACCGCAATGTTTATTTACTGGGCATCGTTTTTGAAGAAGCTCTAATTCTTTCCGTCCTCGGTTTTTTGCCCGGAGTAGGAGTTTCTTTCGGACTTTACTCTTTAACTCGCAACGCCACAAATTTACCGCTTTATATGACTCTGCTTAGAGCATTTATAGTATTACTTTTGAACGTGATTATGTGCACTATTTCGGGAGCAATTGCTACTCGCAAGCTGCAAGCCGCCGACCCGGCAGATATGTTTTAAGGGAAAATGAATCAGTTTATAATATTCGGCGGTTGAAACCGCTACTAAACAAACGAAGTTCGCCTGCGCGGACTAAAGAATTAAGGGGGTATTAAATCCAGATTTTGTATAAAGTCCTAACTATCCACATATTTTTTGTAATCCTTCTCTAGTTTCTTCTCTGCATTATCGGCGACGAGAGGGATTTATTCTCTAATCTAAAACCTCAAACCAATAAGTTATGAATTCTACTACTCTCTACTCGACAACTAACGCTTTACAGATTCCTGCACCTATAATTTCCGCGCACCAACTCGACCACTACTTCGGTCAAGGTCAACTGCGAAAACAGGTACTTTTTGACATTAATCTCGACATTAATGCAGGTGAAATCGTGCTAATGACGGGGCCTTCCGGTTCGGGAAAAACCACGCTTTTGACTTTGATTGGCGGACTCAGATCCGGTCAATCGGGAAGTCTCAAAATTCTCGGTCAAGAGATGTGCAAAGCGAGTTCAGACCAATTGGTAAAGGCGCGACGCAAAATTGGCTATATTTTTCAGGCGCACAACTTGCACCGCAGTTTGACGGCGCTGCAAAATGTGCAAATGGGTTTGGAAGTTCACGGCAATTTGTCGCGTTCTCAAATGCGCGATCGCTCTGCAAAAATGCTAGAGTTAGTAGGACTGGAACAGCGGATTAACTATTATCCAGATGATTTGTCAGGGGGACAGAAACAAAGAGTTGCGATCGCCCGCGCTTTGGTCAGTCAACCGCAAATTGTTTTAGCTGACGAACCAACAGCCGCCCTGGACAGCAAATCCGGTCGCGAAGTGGTGAATTTGATGCAGCAACTAGCCAAAGAACAGGGTTGTACTATTTTGTTAGTAACCCACGATAACCGAATTTTGGATATTGCCGATCGCATCGTTCACATGGAAGATGGAAAATTAGCCTAATTTTTAAATTTCCGCAGAATAGACATCACCCATAACCCCCCCCATTTTCAATTTTGGATGTCAAAATTTAATCCAAAATTGCCAAACTCCAATCTAAACTCGTCCTGGGAATGTTGACTAATTGCTAACAACCAATCCTTGCCGGTAAATCCCCAAATTTTGCAGGTACATTGCTTCGAGTTTGGGCATCGAGGATTCCACAGAACCGCCATAACGCCGAAAAGAAGGCCAGATGTAAGCGAGTTTTCTGACTGCTGGCTCCAATCGACCCGCTTCTATATCTTCTAATGCACCTTTTTCTCGGATTAACTCTATAGCCATCCAATCTTGATTTTCGGGGCTGAAATCGCGGACGCCAAATTTTTTGGCGAATCTGTCCCAAGTGGTGCTGAGAAACTGATATCGCCCCGCAGCGTCGGAACAGAGTTTTTTGCCATAGCGACGGCCGCACCTCATTTCCCTGGGATGATCTTGAAAGCTGACAAATTTTGTACCGGTGTACTGGATGCGGTAGCCGTCGGGGCTAGCGGTTCCTTCGGCGGCTGCTATGGTGTCGAGAAAGGCTTTGACTCGACGTTCGGGCCCGATGCTATCGAGTCTGCTATCGAGTCTGCGATTTGGTGAATTCAGGGTTGCAGTTTCCGGTGTTCGATCGCGCTCGATGTTATCCTCTCCTTTGTCTGGTGAATCAATCGCCGCAACTTGCGGCAGGCGTTTCGGGGCGGGCGAGCTTTCTGCCGAGACTGATTGCCCCCACAGTCTCGGCGTCATTCGACCCAAAAAAAAGCATAAACAGATTAACAAAGTCCAAGAGATTCTAAAACGGAGGCGTTTGGACATTTGCCTGCGCTGCCGCACCGGCCACCCGTGCAGAGGGATGGCTGCGGGCAAGATTCCCGTTTGCTGGCCGAAGGCGAACAGCGATTTCAGCGCTAGCAAGGTTTGCTTGTAGAAACCGGGTGCAAGTTTGCGAGATCTCATGGCTGCGGCGAAAGTCTCGACATCTGTCAGAGTCACTTCTGCCAGCGGTTTTTCTACAAACAGCCGAAAACGGTTGGCCGCCTGCCAGCTAAAGCGCTTGCTGCGGGGGGATTTGCGCTCCACCCACAGGCGAATTAGCTCGATGTCTGAAATGGGTTGCAGATGGCTTCCCAGATGTTCTGGCGCGTACAAGAGTACCTCCTGATATCACTTCTAGTTGAAGGTTGCCAGTTAGAACGGATGAGTGAAATAGGGATCAAGGGAAACTGGGTTCAACCATATTAAGTGATACTACTAAGCGCTCACGGGGTCAAGCTCAAGGGCCGATTGTTCGAGCAGTTGAGTGTAAGTTTGAACTTGCTGCAGGGGTTGGGATTTTTTCAACTCCATTCCCACCCAAGAAGACAGCCAGTAATTTGTGTGAACTAAGGGATATTGAACGCCTGACTCTAACTGAAACTTCTGAAATTCTTGAACAAAGATTGGCAAATATCCGTAAATTTCGTCGCGGGGAATAAATTCTTGTGGCCCTGCTACTAGCCGAATTGTCCGGCAATTCGGACTGTGCTGTACAATTCTTGCTTGTTGGCGATCGGATGAGCGGGTGAACATATCAACTTGCCACCCCTGTTTTGCCAAAGCTTCGCCTACTTGACGCACGTAAACATTTTGCCCGCCCGCTTCTTCTTTGCCAATTTCCACAGCGGGATCACCGTGTACGGATATGAGAGCGATGCGTTTTTTAGTTAATGAAATCATGATTGTTTACCAAAAAATATTAAAAATATTTCAGGAGAAGATTGAAAGTGCAATTTTGGCTGCTGCGCCTGCACGGGAATCTTCTAGCTAATTTGTATTAAAGTGAAAGTGCGGGATCGATAAATCATCCTTCAGGGATAAGTTGCAGGGAAAAATTGACATACGAATTCCTTCTGCTGACAGAGACGTGCAGCAGCTAAAACTCTAGATAATTTAAATATAAATAAACGAGGGTGAAGGGGATTTGCTGTATTCTGGTCGCTGTCAAACTCGCACCTCCTAGCCATATCTAACTAGAGCCTGCTTTCAGCTTGCTGCTAGAGATGCGAGGTCAGCAAAAGGTATAATTTTACCCCTCTGAATCAATCAGTAGGGCTTTCGAGAAAGCAGAAGTCGGTCGTCCCGAAGACTGAATGTTAGAGGGCAAGCGAAAAAAAAAGCAAAATTATTGCATTCAAAATTTTTCTTTCGTTCCGCCTTGCACATTCTGCCTTTTTCCCTCTTCCTTCTTGCTTTTTCTGTCAAAACCGGAGTGCGAGTTTAACCTCCTATTTCCAGTTTGTGTAATGTTAAGAGTTCTTCCGATGTTTGCGTGCGGAGGATTCCCCCTTTTCGCTGTTGAGGATATTGTTTCGCGAACCGGGCATTCTGGAGCCGTATCTGTTAGTCCAAACTTGGGTAAACTCGGCACCTAAGAAGAGAATTTGAGCGGAATAATTAATCCAAAGCAGGATAATCACGAAGGAGCCCGCAGCACCGTAGGTAGAGGCAATACCGCTACCTCCGAGGTAAGCTCCTATTAGGGATTTGCCGATCGTAAACAACAAGGAGGTGATAGCAGCGCCGATCCAAACATCGTTCCAAGCCAGATTAACATCGGGCAATAGTTTATAAATTAAGGCAAACAGCAGCGTGACTACACCAAAAGAAATGGCAAAATCCACTATCTGCCAAATGCCGACGGGTAAGTGCAACCAGTTGTTCAACCAATAGCTGACTGCTGCTAAAATAGCGCTAATTACCAAAGAAACTAGCAGTAAAAAGCCGATGCCTAAAATCATTGCAAAAGACAGTAGGCGGTCTTGCAGAAATCCCCAGATTCCTCGTCCGGGGGGCGGTGAAACATTCCAAATAGTATTGAGGGCTTCTTTGAGATTAGTAAACACGTTGGAAGCGCCCCATAAAAGTGTAGCGATACCGACTAAAGTAGCAATCATTCCCGACTTGGGTTCGGAGGCTTTGAGGATGAGTTCTTGGACGGTTTGGGCGCCATCTTTGCCGATTAAACTTTGGAGTTGGGCGACGATTTGACCTTGGGCTGCGTCGGCACCAAAGACTAAACCGGCGATCGCAATTACGATAATTAGCAGCGGGGCCAGGGAGAAAACTGTGTAATAGGCTAGGGCGGCGGCTAGGGTTGGCGCTTTATCTTCTTGCCATTCAGTAAAAGTTTGTTTGAGCAGCGATATGACTGTTTTTAAGTTCACGGCATTTGGTTTCCTTATACTTAGCGTTCACCAAGGGATTTTAATAGGTTAGGAGTTTTTTAGCGTCGGCCACAAGATAGATTTATCTATTAGCAAATTTGGAAGATTACTTTTATGTCAGATTCCCACACAACTTTTAACAGCACCGATGTAAAATCGTCCAAAAAAGCAATTTCTTGGGCAAAAATCAGCGCATTAGTAGCGGTGGTCAATTTCTTGCTGGTACTTTTCCATTTCAGTTACCTTCAGTTGCGCCCTGTTTATCAAAGCTATTTTCCAGGTTTAGTTAAATTTTATGACCCGATTAAAGGGATTGATTCAAGTTTGCTAAATCCCGAATATTTGAAAAGCGCTGACCAGTTTTGGCGAATTGATACGTATTTTATTGGTTTTTTTGGGGCGGAATTTTTGATTAAAAGTCTGTTCCACACCCGCCGTAAGCCGGGGGTAACTTGGTTTGATTTTGTGCTGAGGCGCTGGTACGAGGTGTTTCTGGTGATGCCGATTTGGCAGGGGTGGCGGATTCTGCCGGTATTGGTGCGGCTGCACAAGTCGGGTTTGGTGAATCTCGATCGCGTAGTTGCTCAAGTTACCTACGAACCGGTGGCTTATTTAGCCAATACGATGTCGGAATACATGATGGTGCGGTTTATCAATCAAGCTAAAAGTTCCATCAAACAGGGCGACGCGGCGCAGATGTTGCTGGCGCAGCAGCCGTACCTTCACGTCAATCAGGAAAATACGATCGAACAAATTACCAAGCGGATTTTGGATCTGACAATTTACAAAGTTTTGCCGCAGGTGCAACCGGATTTGGAAGAATTGCTGCACCACAATTTGGAGGCGACAATCAAACAGTCGGATTTCTATCAAATCCTGCAAAATTTCTCTCCGATTAACATTTTGCCTACTGAGATGACGGAACAACTAGCAAATTATTTGGCTCAAACTGCTGTGGATGTGGTATCTACTACTTATGAAGACGATAAAAGCCGAAAAATTCTAGATAACTTCAGCCAAGAATTTAATCAAAGTTTGCGGCGGGAATTGCAAGATGAGAAAACTATCGGGGAATTGCAGTCGCTGCTGTCGGATTTGTTGGAAGAAGTGAAGTTGAATTACATTCAAGGCGGGTTGAAGTCCGATCCGGTGGAGACTTTTACGGAAATTAACTCGCTCCGGGGAGTAAGGGAGAGTTGATACAGCAATGAGTTCGGGCGTTGTAAATTGGAGGGTTTTGAATGAACCCCGAAGACGCCAAGGGCGCGAAGGAAGAGAAGAGAAAGAGTTCACAAGTTCTACGGGTAAGGTGCGCCGAGGCGCACCTACGAATACGGGTAGTGTGGAGATCCGCAATGTCTGGCCTTAAACTATCTGAATCGCCAGCTAAAATAAAAGAATTAGCTAAAACATCTATCATATTAGATATCTATCTTGGACAGCATTACTTGCCTGGAAATACAAGTAGCCCAAACACTGCTGAGGTTAGCAATGTTGCTGGGCTTAACACTTTTAATCGCCTTTTTTGTGGCGTCAGAACTAGCATTAGTATCAGCCGATCGCGATCAAATCCGCCAACTCGCCCACTCGGACGATCGCCCAACTGCTAAAACCGCCGAACTCGTCCACCAAGCGCAGAACAACATACCGCATTACCTGTCTGTGACTCAAACTGGCACAACAGCAGGGAGTTTGCTGTTGGGTTGGTTGGGTGAGGGAGCAACTGTACACTGGATCGAACCGTGGATCGACAAATTGCCGATCGGTCATTTCTCGGCCGTGCTGACAGCGCATTCGATCGCAGTTCCCGCAGCTTTTATCTTAGTAACTTACGTAGAAATAGTCTTAGGAGAACTAATCCCCAAAGTATTAGCAACCCACGCCCCAGAACGCACCGCTTTGCTGCTGATGCCGGCCCTCGAACTCTGCTCAAAATTACTGTGGCCACTGCTAGCAATTCTCAACGGTACCGTGCGGCTGCTGACTGGTTGGATTACCAGTAAAGAGTCTCAACCGCTGGTGTCATCTTCCCAGGCAACTCTCATTCAAAAAGATGCTCATTCGGCACTAATTTCTGGCAATTGGGAAGTGACAGCAGTTAACGAAAAACTCGGGTTAAACCTGCCGACTAACCAAGCGTACCAAACAATCGCCGGATTCGTGATCCACAATTTAGGTAAAATCCCAAATCAAGGCGATCGGCTATTGTGGGGCGAGTTGGAAATAGAAGCAGAAAATGTAGTAGAAGGCAGTTTAGAAACAGTGCTGCTGCGTCAGGTAACTCGCCCTTTGTTTGAGACTCAGCAGCCAGAACTTGTGTTGAATTGATAGCAAATCCGGGTTTAATATCCCCTTTTACCCATGTTCAAAGCGATTAATCCGCTGCAATAACTTGGATTTACTCTCCGTTTGGCGATCGGGCTAAAACAATGTTAGGTTGTAATTAGTCGCTCAGTGCGACAACTTACCAAAAATCTGCAAATTGCATAAAGCACAGTTTATGAGGTGGATATGCTGAAAACACTTTGGGCTACTGTTCGACAAGGGAAAATAGAATTGCTGGAGTTATCAGAATTACCCGAAGGGGCAAAAGTATTAGTAACACTCTTACCTGATGAAGAAACTGAGTTTTGGCTTCAAGTCAGTCAAACATCACTAGATACAGTTTGGGATAATACTGAGGATGATGTCTATGCCCAGCTACTCTAAAAATGACATAATTTTGGTTCGATATCCCTTTTCAGACTTGTCTAGTTCTAAGGTAAGACCAGCAATTGTTGTGAGTGCGCCGCACGTATCTCAAGACATCATGATTGTGCCATTGACAAGCAAAACAGCATCCTTACTTGAGGGTGAGTTCGTACTTGCTGAATGGTCAACAGCAGGGTTAAATGTGGCCACAGCAGTCAAGCGAGGTTTGTATACAGTACATGAAAGCTTGATTGCAATGACGATTGGCAAATTAGCAGATTCTGATGCTGAGCGACTGGAGCAATCTCTTCGAGGTTGGTTAGGGTTTTAGTCCAGCTATACACTATAATATCCTGTGTTTTCGATACAAATTACCTTCGTTTACCCCACAGCCACCTTAACCGCACCCCCAACAAACTGCTCGTAATCCGCCAACAACCACTCCGGCAAGCAAGTCTGAGCATCCTCAACCCGCAACTGTCCGGCGCGACAAAACAGCATCGCCGCCAACAAATGATTCACAGCTTTAGGCGTTCCAAACCCTTTACTCAACTCAGCAACCAACGAGTTAAAAAACTCGCGTTCACTCTCATCCAGCGGCTTGTTAATAAACCTGCAGCCCAGCATTTCTTTGTAACCATTGCCAAAATCACTCCGGTACAAAAGTTCCAGTTGTTCCCCGGAAACGCTCAGCCATAAATCGGCAATTTGCTTGCGAATTTGCCGCAAATCTGCTATTACCAATTCAGCCGTCGGGTCGATTTCATAAAGATTGACGGCAGCAGTTAATTGATTGAGAAACTGCGGCAGATAATCTTGTTTAACAAGTGGTTGTTCTGTTGTTGCAAATGCGCTTTCAAACACCTTTTCGTAATCTTCAAGCAACCACTGCGGCAAGCGGGTGCGAGCATCGGGAACCCGCATTTTACCGGGTACAAAATACAGCATCGCACCCAGCAGAGCATTGATAGCTTGAGGCTGCACCAACCCTTTGCTAATTTCGG
Organism: Microcoleus sp. AT3-D2; assembly: GCF_036705715.1. Taxonomy (NCBI): domain Bacteria; kingdom Bacillati; phylum Cyanobacteriota; class Cyanophyceae; order Oscillatoriales; family Microcoleaceae; genus Microcoleus; species Microcoleus sp. AT3-D2. The sequence continues at coordinate 108,616 of NZ_JAUBVE010000006.1, forward strand.
TCAATTGCTGCAAAAATTTTTGTTCCGCTTCAGTCATCGATTCTGCTTGCAAGCCGCAGCTAAGAATTGCTTGATATCCCTTGCGAACGTCTCCTCGGTAAAAATTTTCGAGTTTTTCTGAAGGAATAGTCAGCCAAAAATCAGCCATTTGTTTTCTGATTTGGCGGAGTTCCAAAACTACCGATTCGTCTGACGGATCGATGCGGTAAAGATTGACGCATCCTAACAGTTGATTCGCAAATTGTGGCGATTGAATGTATTGAGCTAGCAAGTCAGAAGTTGCATCAGACTTGACGGCGGCTTCCGTCTCAAAAACTTGTTCGTAATCCCCAATTAACCAGTGCGGCAAACGGTTGCGAGCGTCGGGAATTCGCATGGTTTCCGGCGGGAAATACAGCATCGCCGCGAGCAAGGCGTTGACAGCTTTGGGATGTACTAATCCTTTGCTAATCTGGGTTAATTGCTGCAAAAACATTTGTTCGCTTTCCATCATCGGTTGACGTTGGAAGCCGCTTTTGAGCAGGATTTGATAGCTGTTACCTGAAGCGCTTTTGTAGGCGGTTTCGAGGTTTTCGGTGGGAAGGTTCAGCCAAAAATCAGCAATTTGTTTGCGGATTTGACGCAGTTCGGATATTGCTGAGATGTTTGAGGAGTTTCGTTGGTAAAGCTTGAGGGCATTCGAGAGAATCTCGCCCAAATCTGGCTGCTTGGGAATGCTATCCTGTAAGCTGCGCGATGCTTCCAGGTGGCTGGTTTGCCATTTGCCAAAGAGTTCTTGGAATAATTTGCCGATCGCCCCAGAGTATGCCACACTGTCAAAACAGCGCGGATTGCCTTGCATTTTTTGCTGAATTTCCTGCCGTTTTTGCTGTCGCAATTGCGGGTTAGTGCCGAGGGTAACGGCTAGCTGAATGTAAGATGCTTCGTCATACGCAATTAAATCAGACATTTGCAGTTCCCGCAGCATCGCCGAACCTTGGCGGAACCGCAAAGCATTTCCTTCCACAACCACCACCGGCAATCCTACTTGCAAAGGGTCAATTAACGATGTTGCCCCAGCATAAGGATAGGAATCGAGATAAACATCTGCTAGCTGCAAAAATTCTTTCACATCCGCGCGACTAGGCAGTTGTTTTACGAACCGCAAGCGGTTGTTATTGACGCCGTATTTAGCGCAGACAGCGTTCAGATTGTTGACAAAAGGTGTGGCTGGATAGGTGCGAGTCCAAGCCGGCCCGAAGGGATATAAAATCAAGATTGAATCGGGTACAGCAGCTAGAATTTTTACCCAACTCTCCCTCAACTCCGGCAGAATTTTGTAGAAGTTGGCGCCGGAGATAAAAACTGTTGTATTGTCTGAAATCCCCAGACTTTGGCGGGTAGGTTTAACTGTAGCAACTTCCGATTCTGTTGCGTATGTGAAACAAAAACCGCTGCCTTGGAGAACAGCCAACTGTTCGCGATATTGTTCTTGATAACTAGCATCGGGCGCGGTAAATTGACCTGCGATGTAGTAATCCATGTGGCGGATTCCGGTGGTTGTAGGGGAACAGAAAGATGTAGTTTGTACCCGCGCTAAACGGTGGATTGCTAGTGAAGTCAGCGGTTTGTTAATAGCTGTTAAATTCGTACCGAAAAACAGGATATCTAAGTTGTCGGCGCGGATTGTTTGGACTTGCGATGCAAAGTCTTTCGGGAGTGCAACCAGTTTGTCGGCGCGACTTTGACAGTATTGTTCTAATTGGTGACCGCTGGTGTTGAGCGCGTACAGGTATATCTCGAACTCGTTGCGGTTTAAATGCTCGAAAACCGGGATGGTAGCGAAGGTTTCGGTTTGCGGCGCGAAATGGTCGTTGATGATGCCGAGGCGGATTTTTGTCCGATTTGGCGATCGCGCCGGGAAGATACAATCAATTGAACTGCCGCGATTTTTGAGCGAAAACTCAATAATTTCCGCCCGTTTGGTGTAAATATCGCGTAGGTTTGCCGTGGTAAAATAAAGCGGGATAAAGTTCGCAACTTGCGCGAACAACAAAGCAATATTCTGCCACAGTGGCGAATCTGCATTTTTGAACAAATTAGTATGTAAGTAATCAATCCAGCCTTGGATGAATTGATAGTAAGTGTCTGCTTCTCCTCTGGTTTGAAATACGTTCGGACAAGTAAACATGAATTTGAGATATTCGTTGGCGAACCAATTAGGCACTGTAGCGCGATCGTACTTGAGCGGCAATTGGTCTGCCCGCCGGTACAGCATGGCTGCGAGCAGGTAATTGATGGCTTTTGGCTCGTTAAATCCTTTCGCCACATTTGCGACTAATTCGCTCACCAAAGTCTCTTCTGTGTCGGTTAGCGGTTCATATCTAATGTCGCCGGCAAGCAGCGCTTGGTGCTGTTTGCCGGCCTCGCCTGCAAAGGCACTTGCAACTTGTTCGGCTGGTAAATTAAGCCAGATTGCAGCAATTTGTTTTCTAGCTTGGCGGACACTTGCTAGTGCAGATAAATCAGCGGAGTTTTTCTGGTATTGCTCGATAATGCTTGACAATAATATAGGAGCTTCCGGCGATTTTGCCTGGATTTGCTGTTGGCTGCCGCAGGCTTGCATCAACGCTGAACTAACTGTTCTTGCCATTTTTGACCAAGAGAACTTTTTAACTTGTTCCATACCAGCCGCAATTAATATTTGACGGCGGTCATTTTGAATGTCAATAAAGGCCTTTGTCAGTTCATCAACATCCTCGCCATTCACATATAAAGCTGCTTGACCCAATACTTCAGGAATGGAGCTATTTGGAGACGTAATTACTGGGCAACCGCAGGCTATGGCTTCCAGCAATGGCAACCCGAAACCTTCATATTTTGAGGTCTGAACTAATGCTAAAGCGCCCGAATAAGCGCTTCGCAATTCATCGTCGCTCAGTTTTAGCAGGTGAACTGTGATGTCGGAAGTGTATGCTTGCAACTCGGTTTCTAATGCCGAGTTACCGCCGATGCAGACAATCTCAAATAGATGCTTACTGCCAAATTGAGAGAAGGCTTTGAAGAAGAAAAGTGCATTTTTATAGCCGTTAAATCCGACGCGATCGCCAACCCAAAGAAAGTAAGGCTTTGAAATACCATATTTCGTCTTTAATTGGTTAACTTCTACCAATGTCGATGGTGAGAATTTCCTATCTATTCCGCAATGAGCAACTGTTACCGACTCCTGAGAAATATCTGGAAAGCATTTTACTAAATCGCGGGCTGTATTTTCGGAAATTGCAACGTATGCAGAAGCATGGCGGATACCCTGATGTTTCTCTTTCCACATCGGGTTAGCTAGATTCGCTCCCATGACTTCTGGAATCATGTCATAAGCCATGAATACAGAGGGTGTCGCTCGCGGTGTAGTGTAGTAAGTAGAAATAAACAAATCGGCTTGTTCTTCATCGCAGATTTGCTGCAACATTTCGCGATCGTTTTCAGTATTACTATAGTCATAAGCTGCGACTTGCCGATAATTTATCCCGGCAATTTTGGGAGCAGTTCCATTGCGATCGAGCACTAGAATATGTTGAGCGAAATCCTGACTTGCCCATTCTGTAATTAATGAATGCCAGACGCGGGTAATTCCAGAGTTGTGTAGCTGAAACATTACGCCGTCTATGAGAATTTTGGGCGATTGCTTTTGCGTTTCTGAAGTTGGCTGTTGTTCAGATTCGCTTGAGAGGAAAACAGCGGGCAGCAAACTAATTACTTTTGACGAGTTGCTACATTTCAATCCTTCTCTAATCTGTGCGATCGCCGAATTTACATCCCCTCTAGCAATCATTGAATGCGCCATTTTTAGAGCTTCGATCGCATAGTATTCTTTCGCCTGATTAGATAATTGCTCAGCGATATTTTGGGGAAGGTAAGATTGGGAAATTTTAATAGCCTTGTGAGCGTCTGCAATGTTCCCCCCAGACTGCATTAAACGAGAAGTTTCTGAGGCTGAGTGCAGGCGGAAACACGCTAAAATCTGAGGTTCGTACCAAACTTTACAATGAGATGCAATTCTTTTCCACATCTCCCAGTCAGCAGCAGAAGCAGCTTGCGCCGAAAACCCACCCAATGTTTGGTAAACGCTGCGCTTGACAACAATAGAAGCAAATTGAATCCTTTGCCTGACTGCAATTCGATCTAAGAAGTTTTCTATAATCCCCGCTGTTTCCCGTTCAATTTCCGATAAAAATTGCTGATTTCCACCTGCATCTATATAGTAGTGGCGGCAGAAAGCAGCTCCTACATTTTGAGCTGTTTCTAATGCTGTTTGCAGACTCTTGTAAAATCCTGGCAAGACAATATCATCTTGATGCAGGATGTGAACCCAATTACCGCGAGCACGCTGGATGCAATCATTCCAGTTAGCAATTTGGCCCAGGTTTTGAGATTGCTTGTAGAAAGAAATTCTACCGTTGCCGACTTTCTTGACAATTTCCTCTACATCAGAATTTACAGAGCAATCATCGACTACCTCTATCTGCATTTCGCTGGAGTTTGGAGCTTGTTCCAGGACGCTTTTGAGCGTTTGTTCAAGATAGTGATTTTTTGGGTTGTAAGTCGGTATTATTACTGACCAAAAAGGTCTGTGAGTGCTTGTCGATTCAGGAGCGATCGCCGAAACTGTAACTTTTTTACCCTCTTCCCAGTCCCCAACAAACTCTTGCAAAAACTTAGAATAATTTTCCGGGGTTATTTGCAAAGTTCTATTTACATCTATCTTAGGGATTAACTCATTTTGTACAAAAGTTTTTAGCTGTGGATGCCAACCGTATCGCTCCGTAGTGTGCAAAACCGATCGCGCCGCTTTAAGAAACTTCCAGTTTTGCAGGAGAGCTTGACGAACCAGATTCAAATAGAAGTTAAAATTTAAGGGAATTTGCTGGTGAAATCGGCGTCGCGCTTCGGGAAATCCTTGCACAAGAGCAGTATAAGCACATTCAACGGCGTGTTCTACCGAGCAATCCGTCATTTCTAAAACTTGCTCTGATGACTGTTGCCAATATTCAAGATCGTGCGCGATCGAAGCATATACTGATGTAGATGCCAGCAACAACTGAATCATCGGTAACGGTTTAGCCCAATCTGTTAATACTGTCTGCGTTACGCCACTAGAACAGCCAATTAAAAGACTGCAATATTTGCTTAACTCCGCATTTTCTCGCAGAGTCAACACGCTACCATCAATAATTCGTGCATCTGCTACTGGAATTTTCAGGTTAGACGAAAGAATAATGCTGCAATCCGGTAAGCGAGACAGCAGCGATTGAGCAACAGACAAAGCATATTCTGGCTTAACAAAAGATTGACTGCTACTGCCCGTACATTCAAATAAAATAACATGACTGCGTTTCAGCAAGCTGTGCTGCTCAGCAAAATTGCGGACTCTTTCTATCTCATCAGTTCGCAGGCGCAGAATATTCTGGATGGGAACAGTAATCGGTTTTGGATAGCCGCGAAAAAGAGATGCTTTAGTAGTTCCATCATAATTTTGATAGTTATTTGGACTCACCTGCGTCAAAAATACTTCATCAAATTCACCGCGATTAAGACGCTGCTGTACTTGTTTTTCCAACTCATACCAAGCTGCTACTATTTGCTGCCAATTATTGGCGGCAAATTCCCAAATTTCATCGACAAATGGATTCTCTTCAATTACACTCCGGCACATAGATGAAATTGCCCAAGTTAAATGGCAGTTTGGATAATCATGCTTGATTTGCCGAGCCAAAGTAGTTGCATGAAGGCAATCACCATTTAAGCCAAGTTGTCCTAGCAAGATTCGCTTGCCAGAAGACTGTTCAGAAGTAAAAAATCGTGACCAAGAACGTTCTGACTGCAAGCGCGGTATCTCAGTTTCTAGGGACTTCGCGCTTCCCTCCAGAACAATAAGTTGGTCAATGTAGGGATTGTTTTGCAGCGCCCTCTCACTTTCAGAAGTAGTGAACCATGTAATTATGCAGTTTGGTTCGCTGTTTTTTAGCTCTTGGGCTGTTGCCAGATATGGCGATATTTCCTGGGACCCAAAAACCGCAAAACCGTAATGTTTGTGCAGAGGTGTATAGGGGTAAGAAGCTGGCTGAGATAATTGTTTCATCATTCAAATACCTAAAGTTAGAGCGTAATTTTATCTGGTCTCGATCATCATAACTGCGAGTTGTAGCAGGTCTATATTTGGTTGCCAGTGCAGGCTGTGCATTAGCGCGGGATTGGATACTAATCGCTTATATTCAGTCTGAAAATTCTCAGCCGGCTCTACATAGCGCGTCCAATCCAAACCGAGGTGCGAAAAGCAGACTTCTATCCAATCTTTTATGGAATGAGTTTTGCCGGAACCTATCGCTGCTTCAAAAATATTATCCTGCTCAATCAATGTCATTATAGCCTGTGCTACATCACCCGCAAATGTCCATTCTTTCTCTACAGAGATATCACCTATTTCTAGTTTTTCATCAGCACCCCGTAGAATCCGCTTAGCGGCGAGTACAATTTTTTGGCTGACATGATTGGGTTTTCTGAGAGGGCTTTCGTGATGGAATAAATATCCTACATAGGCTTTGATACCGAGACTTCTGTAATATCTGGCTGCATAAACTGATTGAATGCGAGCAACTGCATAAGCACTGCTTGCTTCAAAAGCAGTATCCTCAGAAATAGGATTGCCATCATTATAGAATTGAACACCACTACCTGTAATAAAAACTTTGGAGGTAGGGCTGTGTTTGTACACCGCCTCTAAAATATTTAGTGTACCCGTCGAAATTGCTGCATGATTTTCAAACAGCGCGTCGTGTCGCGTTGTTGATTTTGCAGCTAAGTGAAATATATAGGTTGGTTTGTATTCTTTTACGAACTCCTCAACCTGTTCGCAGTCAGATACATCGCCACGAATCCAATCTCCCGATCGCGATAAGCCTATAGGTTTGATTCCTTTGGACTTGCACAACTCACTGAGATAATATCCGTCTTGTCCGTTAGCACCAAAAATAAGAGCGTTCACAGTTTATTTTTCTGAAAAACAAAGGTGGCAAATGTATAACGACATCCTTCATAGATAAAATCTGGATTCGGACAATCCCACTGCGGAACGTCAGGGAACACACAATTTTTCAATAAAGGAAGAATTCGTTGTCGGAAGTCTTTCTGAGTGTAAAGGCGGAAGTCTACTGCCGGAATGCGATCGCCCGGTTTATACTGATCGTTGTAATCGCACGTTAAAATTCCAGTACCTCCGGGTGCCAAAAGTTCAGCGATTTGCACCATAAACAGTTCATCATTTTGGACATGCTCGATCACAGATGTTGAAAAAATAATATCATAACTGCCCTTGATAGTAGACGGTTTCTGAAAATAGGTGTTGAGATCGCAATTGATCGCCGGATCGATTTCTTCCATGGGGTAGCCGAGCTTTTTCAATGCACCAGCAGCACTATCTTCATAGCTGCCAATACATAAAATTTTAGGAGCAGCAAACTTGGACGCAATTTTTTGCACAGTATCCAAAATAAAAGCTTGCTGAATATTAGCTTCCGGTATTTTACGAACCATCATCTCAGGAACCAGCGCAAATAACTGATTAATGATAGGTTGGTACTGCGATCGGGCGGCATCATCCAATATCCGATTCAATGATGTTACATTTGGAATACCAACATCTAAATACCTGTTGCTGTGCCACTTCTGTTGCTTCCCTAATACTTGAGCAAGCATACGTTCATAATCCAAAACGAAACTAGCTTCGCTCCACTCATTGTAAAACGGCACAAGCGGTGCAATACCGTTATCAGCAATTTGTTTCAAACTTGAATCTTCAATACAAATTGAAGGATTTGCCGAAATAATATGTCTGAACATATTGCTTTTTGTGATTGCAATAGGTCTCTTTACAGCCAGCGCGTGATCGATCGTGCTGGATATACCACGATTATCATGCTTTTCATAGAAAAAGGCGTTTACCGTATTTTGTGCAAGAAAATCAAGTAATTTTTCTTGACTGAGAAAGTCGTGACTCAAACTGAGTTTAATACCGGGCTTAACGATCGACTGCTGACATCGTTCTGCTATAGCAATTGCTTGACTGCCATCAGCATCGCCAAAAGTCGCAAAGGGAATATGCAGCCTAATCAGTGCCTCGTCATACTCTTGCTGTACAGTGGCAATGACCTTCTCAAATCCTTTACCTTGCATTCCAAATCCAAAACTCCCAATAGTAGGGATCTCTGGTAATCTGTAATTATTCGTGTAGGGCTGTACAATTCTTCCCGTTTTAAAAACAATTGGATTCTTCAGTTGCAATGTAGGATCTGGGCCTATATGGTACTGAAAAAGTGTATTATTTGCTGCATCTGCTACTCGCTGGGTAACTTCGTGAATAATCCCAATGTGTGGTACATTGATGGATTGAAGTATTTTCTTATTAACCCAAGGTAATGTCGAGGAATAATAGTTGTAAATAATTGCTGATGGTTTTACCTTGTTGACATTATCCAAAAACTCTTCATAACTTGAACATTCCGCATATATAAAAGAGTATTGAGTTGATTTTTTGAGCGCTTCAGCAATATTAAGACCGTACTCATGCACGCCGCATTGTTTTTCCTTGTGGGAGACAATCAAAATTTTATCTAGCAAGTTATCGTTGTCTTTGCTTGCTAGTGATTTGTGCAATTGTGACTCGCTCGGAGAAATAATATTTGCTGTCTTGGCTTCGCCTGTAGGTAAGCTCATATCTTCCGCAAGCTTCCCAAGCCATTTTTTGACTTCTTCATAATTTTTGGCATAAACCACCGGATTTTCCAAGTTATCCCAAAGCTTCTCTGGTAAATCCCAACCAACAATACAGCGAGGTTTATATCGATTAATCTCCGTTTGGGATGCGGCATTTATAGCACTTCCTTTCATCAACAAACCAATACATTTGTCTCCAATTTGCGATAACTCTTTAAGGTTCATGTCGCTGCAATCAACAATATTCGCAGCGGCAAATTTAGGGGGAGCTGAACAGTAAAAATTGATGATAGGAAAATCCGATGCAATCTGCTTCAGATGTGCGTTTAAATAAAAATAGCTTTGATTCGAGAAAACTTCCCCGTTTTCTACCAAAATGCTGTTTTTTCTCACTTCTATTACCTTTTCGGGCTGCCCAAAGAAGGTAATCATGGGGCTGTGAATCGGGATAGGCAGCAGATATTTATGATTTATCTGCTGCTGATACATCTGACGATTAAAGGTATGAACGTTATTTTGGTAAGTCATACCGTAGAGTTTCAAAATATCATCAAAAACCCCAAACCACATATTGACAAATATGGCATCATGGGGGCAGTTGGGTGTGGGTTCTGTGCCTTTGTATTCGCTGCCTTGATACAGCGCGATCGGCAAATCTAAATCCTGCCAAAGATAAGTAGAGACTTCAGCGCACTCCAGGGTAATTTTTGTCCCCGGAAAACTAATTCTAACCGCCTGAATTACGGCTCTTGTCAAAATCACATCGCCGCTGTGAAAACTGTTATGAATGAAGAAATGTGCCATAGCTTTATCCTGTTGTGCGCTGTCTTGTTTCTTGACTTAGTATTTGATAATTTCCACGTTAGGCAAAGGGAAGATTAGACCAACACCCCTTTTCAGTATTTCTTCCTCGCGCTTGAGAAATTCTTCCTTAAAATGCCACGGCAAGACTAAATAATAATCCGGATTCATTGCCCTTGAATCCGCTTCGCTGACAATCGGAATGTCAGTACCGAGCGTATAAGCGCCGTATTTATCTGGGTTTCTCTCCGCGGCTACATCTATAATGCGATTGTCAATTCCGCACCACTGCAAAATTGTATTGCCTTTAGTCGATGCACCGTAAATGTGAATGCTTTTACCTTCTTTTTTCAACATTTTTAGCAGCGAAACTAACTGCTCTTTATGCACGTTGATCCTATCTTGAAAATTTTTGTATGGTTTGTCGGTATCCAGCTCCATGTCAAATTCTGCCTGACGTAATAGCTTGATGCGCGTCACAGCTTCTTGTTTCTTGAAGGCAAAGTTGTCAAGATGCGTTGCATAACAGCGAATGCTACCGCCGTTGATGTCGTTAAGTACGGCATCTACTATTTTCAAGTCAGCTTGTTTCAGTATATATTCCAGCACTGCTAAACTGTAATATTCCAAATGCTCGTGACAAATTGTGTCGTAAGAATTCATCTTGAGCATGGATGGCATATAAGACATCTCAAAGAGCCACAAACCACCAGGAGCAAGCGCTTTTTTGATTTCTTTGCAGAAGCTTACCGGATCTTCCAGGTCATAAAACATGGCGATTGACGTAATAATGTCAAATTTTTCGCCTTGTAAAACCTTGGTGAGTTCTTCTGAAGGAAAAATGTCTTGAATTGCAGTAATGTCTCCGGTTATTTCTTGAGCTACGTCTGACGGATCGACACCAAATTTGATAAAGTTTTGCGGATAGCACTTTAGTAAAGTGCCGTCATTACAGCCAATATCTAAAACACGAGCATTGCTTTTGCCAATCAGGGATGCTGCTTCTTCAGTAATTCCCTGCAAGTGATTTCGCATGGTTTGGTTCGTGCCGGAACGATACCAGTAGGCAGAATATAAAACTTCCGGCGGAACCGTATGTTCCATCTGTAATAAACCGCAGGCTTTCTCATCTTTTGTGGGATCGCAACGCACTAGAGAAAGGGAAATTTTTCTCAGGGGTGGTTCTTCTTTCCCTGGCTTGACAAAGGAACCTTGCAAATACTGTTCGCCTAAATTAATGACTGGGGTGAGGGCTGAAGAACCGCATACCCGACAAGTTTTACGATGACCTAAGTGCATTGTTTTACCTCTAAAATTAGTTATTTTTTTGAGAGCCTAGCTTTTCTACCAGTGCTTTGAAATTTCCATCTATTCCATCTATACACTTATTCCGTTCTAAGTTCAAGATCGCTAGCTGTTTGACAACTATATCTTTTTCTGATGCTGCCACTTTTTCAAACTCATAGACTTTTTCTTGTTCGTGCCACAAGTTGCAGTTAACGTGGGCGAGCTGCGAGAAGATTTCGCCTATGCTGCCAAGGACATCAGGCACATAATTGCCTTCTTGTTTATAAACTTTATTTGAGGCGAAAGTCAGGCGAGCGATCGGAATTTGACCCGATATAGCAGCGCTAATAAATTCGTTCATTTCCTGCTGAAGCTGTTTTTCTTGAACAGCAAGGCTCTTGAGTCTGATTTCGTCTTCGGAATGCCACTGTTTCAATTTAACAATTGTCAATTTGTCGCAGAGAGAGCCAAGTGTTTCTGCCATAGGTCAAATGTGATTGGTTTGAAAGAATCTAACTGAGGATGTTTGGCGATCGCTCGTTTTTTCTAAAGGAAGTTTCCGCACATCATCCTGCAACCCTCGCTCCTGCCTTAGCGCTCAGTCATACACTAAAGATTTTATCGTAGTTGTTACCGCCAAGCTACTAATATAGATCGTTTGCTACCAGACGAACACCCATTTCGGTTGTTCCCAGAATAGTCCCTACTATTTTATACAACGTTTTTGCACGCACACAGGATTATTTTACATAGAAAATGCTGATGATTGAGACATCCGATCGCCAGCAGCTTTAACATCACTCTCTCTCGTTCAATTGACAAATTCAACGCTCCACTCGATCTCAGCCATAGGTAGACTAGGAGAGCGAGGATTTGGATAGATTTGCAACCCTCTGGGATCGACAATCAAATCCAGCGTCTCCATCACAATAGCACCGAGTAAAGCATACTTTTTCCTGGGTTCGATGATTGCCTCAAATACTCCTTTCCTCTGGCAAACTTCTACTTCTACCGCCCAAACAATGTCTTTCTCAGCAGTCTCCTCGTTAGCATACTTAACTATCTGCTTCCTAATCTTGGGAAAATTTAACTGCACTGCAATTGATTCGGGAAAAACCAGCATCGTCGCTCCTGTATCAACTTTTGCCTCCAGTTCCACTATCTCGCTGTCGCTCAAAGGATTTCTAATTTTTAAGGTAGTGTAGGTAATTCCCATCGCTGTTCACTTCTTGGTTCTATTAGCTTAACTGACGATCGCCCGCCGATCGCCGAAAACCTTGTGGGCTGGGGGGCGCCAACTCTTGACAAAAATCATTTAATATTGTATTGATAACAGCCAATTCACAGACCGATGATAAGTTCGGTTGTCACCACCTCAGACTGCCGCAGCATGGCCGGGATTCCTCACCACACAAAAACAAGTTACAATTAGGTTAAGATTGATGAACATAAATAAAAATTCCCAAATCACAGGGACTAAAAATTAGGAGGATCGACCTCGGTGAATAAACGCTGGAGAAACGCTGGCCTGTACGCACTGCTGGCTATTGTAGTCATTGCCTTAGCAACGGCATTTTTTGACAAACAGCCCCCAAGTAGGGAAGTTTGGAAGTACAGTCAATTCATTCAGGAAGTCGAGAGCAAGAGAGTAGACAAAATAAATATCAGTTCCGATCGCAGCAAAGCCCTCGTCACAGCCCAAGACGGCAACAAAGTGATCGTCAACCTGCCGAACGACCCCGAACTGATCAACATCCTGACCAAAAACAACGTAGACATTTCAGTTCTGCCCCAAAGCGACGAAGGGTTCTGGGTAAAAGCCCTCAGCAGCCTGTTCTTCCCGATCCTGCTCTTGGTGGGACTGTTTTTCCTGGTGCGGCGCGCCCAAAACGGGCCCGGCAACCAAGCCATGAACTTCGGCAAATCCAAAGCTAGAGTCCAAATGGAGCCACAAACTCAGGTGACTTTCGGCGACGTGGCCGGCATCGAACAAGCCAAGCTAGAGCTCGCAGAAGTCGTGGACTTCCTGAAAAATGCAGACCGCTTCACCGCAGTCGGAGCAAAAATCCCCAAAGGCGTGCTGCTGGTCGGCCCTCCCGGAACTGGTAAAACCCTGCTGGCAAAAGCAGTTGCTGGAGAAGCTGGCGTTCCCTTCTTCTCGATTTCAGGTTCAGAATTTGTGGAAATGTTCGTGGGTGTCGGTGCTTCCCGCGTCCGCGACTTGTTTGAACAAGCTAAAACGAACGCTCCTTGTATCGTATTTATCGATGAAATTGACGCGGTAGGCCGCCAGCGGGGAGCTGGTTTGGGCGGTGGTAACGACGAACGGGAACAAACCCTGAACCAGTTGCTGACAGAAATGGACGGCTTTGAGGGCAATACTGGCATCATTCTGATTGCTGCCACGAACCGCCCCGATGTGCTCGATGCGGCGCTGCTGCGTCCGGGTCGCTTCGATCGCCAAGTTGTGGTCGATCGCCCCGACTTCGGAGGCCGCCTAGAAATTCTCAACGTTCACGCCCGCGGAAAAACTTTGTCGAAAGACGTGGACTTGGAAAAAATTGCCCGCCGGACACCTGGTTTCACAGGTGCGGATTTGGCCAACCTGCTCAACGAAGCAGCAATTTTGGCCGCCCGTCGCAACTTGACCGAAGTCTCGATGGATGAAGTCAATGATGCGATCGACCGCGTGCTCGCTGGCCCGGAAAAGAAAGACCGCGTGATGAGCGAAAAGCGCAAAACTTTAGTAGCTTACCACGAAGCCGGTCACGCTTTAGTCGGCGCGCTGATGCCCGACTACGACCCGGTGCAGAAAATCAGCATTATCCCCCGCGGCCGCGCCGGCGGTTTGACTTGGTTCACACCAAGCGAAGATCGGATGGATTCTGGCTTGTATTCTCGCTCTTACTTGCAAAATCAAATGGCGGTAGCTTTGGGCGGCCGCATTGCTGAAGAGATTGTGTTCGGCGAGGAAGAAGTAACAACTGGCGCCTCGAACGACTTGCAGCAAGTAGCAAGAGTAGCGCGGCAAATGGTGACTCGCTTCGGAATGAGCGATCGGCTAGGTCCTGTGGCTCTCGGTCGCCAACAAGGCAATATGTTCATGGGTCGCGATATCATGGCCGAACGCGATTTCTCCGAAGAAACCGCAGCGACGATCGACGATGAAGTGCGTTTGTTGGTAGAACAAGCTTATCGGCGTGCAAAAGATGTGCTGGTTGGCAACCGCCACGTCCTCAATGCTTTGGCTGATATGCTAGTTGAAAAGGAAACTGTGGATTCGGACGAATTGCAAAATTTATTAGCTAATAGCGATGTGAAAATGGCGACGATCGCTTAATCAATTTTGGATTTTGGATTTTGGATTTTAGATTTAATCTAAAGTTGGAAATCAATAATTGGGGTGATTCTGGGATTGTCTGGAATCGCCCCGATTTTTTTGTGGGTTAAGTGCGATCGACTGTTTCAGATCGTGTCCTGTCAATTACCCTTAATAAAAAATGTTTGTAGTCAGGATTTTACTCCTCGGATTTATGAGGACTAAAGTCCTCACTACAAACCAATTTTATTGTGGTCGATCGAATGGACATGATATCACCTTTCGTACACTTCCCGGCGGTGACGGACTTTACTGATATCGATCGTGCAACTGTCATCATCAATGGTGTATATTACCCTGTAATCGCCAACCCGAATTCGCCAACCGTTTTTCTCCCCCTTTAACTTGAGACAGCCCGGGGGACGTGGCACACTTCCTAAAGCATTTATCTGGGGATAAATGCGACTGCTGATTTCAACGGGCAGAGCATCCAGGTCTTTTTGAGCCGAACGTGCAGTAATTACCAGGTAATCAGACATTCAATTTACCTTTTTCCTGAAGCTGGCGCTGAACTTCTTCCCAGGGAACTCTTGGTTCATCTTTTCTAGATTCAATAATCAGACAGTCGTAAACATCCTCCCAGAGTTCTCCGTGCTTCTCGAAGTCGAGCAGCACCGCGATTTTTTCGCCTTGAGAATCAACTAAAAACTGAAAGTCGATCGGTTCGCCACATTCGGCCAGTACGTCAGCCCAAAATGCACTGTGTTCTTTGAGGTCAACAATTGCAGCAGTTTTGTTGCCTAGATTGTCGGTTAAAAATTGAACGCCCCGCATAGTGTAGTTTGGCATATATCGGAGTTAGTAATGTGTATTAAAATTATATGCGAGTCAGAATGATATGAGTGTCAAATTTGGGATCGTTCCCAATTTTAAATCCTTCGACGCTCGCGCTCACGCCGAAGTCTAAAATCTAAAATCTAAAATTGTATGAATCATCAATCTTGGTTGACACTACTCAAAAAACACCCCGCGATCGCAGTCATCCGTTCCTCCGAAAAGGAACTCGCTTGGCAGATGGCATCAGCGGTAGCAGCAGGAGGAATCAAGTTTATTGAAATTACTTGGAACACCCACAAAGCCGCTGAATTAATTGCCCAACTCCGCTCCGAATTCCCTACTTTTAGTATTGGCACCGGCACCTTATTAAACTTAGAACAGTTGCAGCAAGCAATAGACTGCGGCGCTCAATTTCTGTTTACTCCACACACCGATGTAGCTATGATTAAAACAGCCGTTGACGCCGGAGTGCCGATCGTCCCCGGTGCTTTTTCTCCTACGGAAATTGTCACCGCGTGGCAAGCAGGCGCTACCTGCGTTAAAGTGTTTCCGATATCGGCTTTGGGAGGCGCGGCTTACCTGAAAAGCCTGCAAGGCCCCCTGGGAAACATTCCTTTAATTCCCACTGGCGGGGTGACGCTGGAAAATGCCAAAGTATTTATTGACGCTGGGGCGATCGCCGTGGGTTTAGCCGGAGACTTATTTCCTAAACACTTAGTGGAAAATCGCGATTGGCGGGCGATCGTCCAAATTGCCCAAACTCTCGCCCAAAATTTAACAACTTGTTAAGCCCTCTTTCCAATCCAACATTTCAAATCTAAAATCTAAAATAGTACAAGCCAATCTAAAATCTAAAATCTAAAATCTAAAATAGTACGAGGTGTAAGGAATGAACAGGATTATTAACTCAACTTACTTCCGTCGCGCTGGAACTTTCTGTGCCGGCTGCGCCCTCACTTTTGCTACATTCTGCGGCGGTTCAATGACCGCATTTGCCAGCGAACAGCACAACACAATTGCCAATAAAATTATGCTGTTGCAGCAATCCAGCGAACGCTGGATTGAAATAGATTTGTCAAGACAAAGGTTAATAGCTTGGGAAGGAAATACACCAGTTTACGCGGTAATTATTTCCAGCGGCAAATCATCGACTCCCACCCGCACGGGAACCTTTGCCGTTCAAACCAAACACCGCGTTACTAGAATGACTGGGGATGACTACGACGTACCCGACGTTCCCTATACAATGTATTACGACGGAGGCATGGCAATTCACGGCGCTTACTGGCACAATTTGTTTGGCAATCCCGTTACTCACGGCTGCACAAATGTAGCTGTCAATCATGCTAAATGGCTATTTGAATGGGCGTCGGTGGGAACACCCGTGGTTGTTCACAAATCTCAGGTTTAGCGCATTGGGAATTGGGAATAGTCGAACACTATCAGTCTTGGACGCAGGACAGTCAGAAACCGGGTTTTTTGGCGAAATACAGAGGTTACAGCCCGAAGATTCGGTAAAAAACCCGGTTTCTTTATTCGGAGTGCGTAAGTCCTTGTTTGCTTAGGCGTGCTTGCTTAACTGCTGCTTTTAATAACAATCCCAATTGTATAACACCTTACTAAAATCTAATTTTCTGAGGGCTGTTTCATCAATAAAAAAATTACCTATACCAGTGTCTCCCCACATAATATTTACTGTATCATTGCTGTCAATATCCATTTGGAATAAAAGAATTTTTCGCATGATTTCCCCCTCGCCGTTAGTAGCATATTCTCTGACATCGGCTTGTGTAAAATCAGGATAACCACCTATTTTATGACCAAAGGAAGGCGATATTTGTAGGTACTCATCCTCAATTTCAGGGTTCGTAAATAACTCCTTAAATTCCTCGCCTAAAAGTTCGGTAAATTGGTAGTCACTGGTACTAATCGGCGCATATTTTTTAGTAAATTGCAAGCTGCAACAGCCATCAACAGGAAAAGCTTCGGGTTTCGGCAAAAAATCATAATTGGTAATCATGTTTTCAACTTTGAAGTCTGGCTGAGGAAAATAGATTATTTTGAATTGGTCTTCGATTGTATGATTATCTGCATTGGCAGAATTGTCCAAATTTAAACCATATAGGTCATCGTCAGCTATATAGAACTGTAAGATCCCCCGATCGGGAAAACCATCTAAAGGCGGTATTTCATCAAAGTTGAGTTGCGCTAGCAAAAATAAATATTTACCGTCAGGAGTTTTTGGATACTCAAAACCTTTAGGTAAATAAGGCAATCCCCCAAATTTACTCTGCCACCAATTAACGTCATCATTATTCTGGGTTTGAATTTCGATGTAAGGTTTAATGGTAGCTTCAATTCTGTCGCGATACTTTTCTAGTTCCGGAGAGAGTGGAACTTCTAGTTTGTAGTCCATCTGCTTCTTAAAATTTGTTTTGAACGCAATCAGTAGGGTGCGCCGAAGCGCACCTTACCTGTAAAGTCTATCCTTAACTTAGCTGCACCACGGGTTTATCCTCTAACAAAGTTTCATTTGTCAGCAAATCTTCCACGGTAATTCGCAAAAAGCGCTGTTCGTCAACGCGGAACAAAACTTTTATGCGATCGCTCCCCGGATACCCAGGCGGCGTCAATTGAGCGATGCTGCGGGCTCCGTCTTTATCATTTAAGGGCTGTGCCGATGTTTGGCCCGCGAGTTGGCGAGTAATTAGCCTGTCGCCGTCAAAATATATCTCCCTGCCGCCAGTTTCCGCTCCCAATTCGCCGATAATTAATTCTATACTTGGCTGACTTTCTAAAGAAGCCCCCAAGACTAATTCTACCGGTTCGCTCATCGGATAAGACTGGCCGGATTTGATTAAACTGTGCCAACTGTGGCAATTGTCGCGGCGGTTCCAGTAGCGAATGCCGTAACTGTGATAGAGAAAATCTTTGATTTCTATGCCTTGACTCAGTTGCAGAGCACCTTGGGCGATCGCCTCAAAGGGTTTGTCGCAGCGAATTTTTGCCGGATCGAAATATTGCTGCACCCAACGCCCGACAGCGGGGATTTGCACAGTACCGCCAACTAGCAAAACTGCGTCGATGTCGCCAATTTCTAAGCCTTGGCGCCGCGCTTGCTGCAATACTTGATTCATGCAGTCGTCCAGTTTGTCAAAAAACTGATGTTCACCGAGGATAGATTCAAAACGAGTTCGGTCTAATTCTAATTCGTAACTCTCAAAATTTTCATCATCAAAATAAACCTCAACTGCCTGATTCACCAAAGACAACTGAATCTTTAACCGTTCTGCCAATCTCGTTGTAATGGGAGATTTGGCCAGCCCTTTTGTTTTAACAAAATAGTCAACCAGCCAATTATCAATATCAGAACCGCCTAAATTTTGTCCGGCTTTAGCCAAAACCCGGGCAACTTTTGCTTTTTGCGCTGAAGATTCAGCTAATAGCTTTTCGCCCCACTTAAGAATAAAACCGAGGGGCTTTTTGTCGGAGGAAGCGTCCAAACGCACCAAAGAAAGGTCTAGAGTTCCGCCGCCGAAATCAATGACTAACAGGTTTTCGCGATCTGCCAAACCGTAACCCAAAGCAGCCGCCGTAGGTTCGTCCAACATCCGCACCTGTTCTACTTGCAGAGATTGAGACAATTTGCCCAACCAATGACGGTAAGCTTCAAAACTATCTACCGGCACAGTAAAAATCAAAGAATCGATCGGCAAAGGCAGTTCGCGAATTGAGTTCACAATTTGGCTCAAATACCACTCACCTACTTGTTCAAAAGTAATAAGTTGCCCGTCAATTTCCGGCACAAAACCCTGAACAGAAGTGCCAATTCCCCGCTTAAAATTGCGGAAAAACCGAGAATCTCCACTCAAATCCAGGCCTTTGTCGCGGACTTGCTGACCGAGTATGACTTTACTTTGAGCAGCGTCCTCAACGTAGAGTAAACTGGGAATTAGGGGCGGATTTTGAGCCGAGATTGCCGACAATCCCGGTAATTTTAAAGTTTCGGGCTGCTGGAGGGCTTGATTCCAGCGAGCGACGACGGTGTTGCTAGTTCCAAAATCAATTGCGATCGTCATTCAGCCAAAATACACAGCTACGAGGGATTCAATTATATTATTGTATTTTGAACCCCAAATGCAAATAGATTATCAACTTGTGCTTGCATAAATACTTAGTTCCAATCAAAACTGCTTTAGCAGCGGAGTCTTCAATTTTGTGCAACTGCATATTTTTGGTTGCAACAAATAAGCGCCACTTTTATAAGTGGCACAAAACTCATACCATTTTAAATTTTAGATTAAACACTTGGGAATGGCTGACTGCATAAGGGTTTGGAACACTGGCACAGAGGTGCATTTTTTTAAAGTGGTATCACCTGTCCGCCGCCGCCAAGCTTTTACCTTTGATATCAATCCAATTTTCAAATAAAGCGTGCAAAATGCTGGATATCGGCGATCGCAAAACAGCACTATTGGCTCTAACACTACTTGTCCCTGCGGCTAGTATTGGTATCATAGCAGCCTTGTATATTGCCCCGGGAGGCTGGGGAAAAACACTGTCAGTCTTCTGTCAACTTTGGTTGCTGGTTTTTCCGATCGCGTGGTCTGTTTTTGTTGATCGCAAAAAGCTCAGTTTATCCCTGCCCAAGCGCCAAGAATTGCTGGCTGGATCTATTTGGGGAATATTCATGTTTGCGATGATTCTAGGTATCTATCGGCTTTTCGGTCAGCACTGGATCGATCCTGTAGTTGCTAAAGAAAAATCGCACCAATTAGGTATTAGCAGCCCTACTATTTACTTGATTGTAGAAGCATATTTTGTGCTAGTTAACTCACTGATTGAAGAATTTACTTGGCGGTGGTTTGTATGCAACAAGTGCCAGATTCTCATACCGGGTACAAAAGCAATATTTCTGAGTTCGCTATTTTTCACGATCCACCACATTTTTGTAATAGCAGCTTACAGCGACTGGCAGGCTGTTATCTTAGGTTCCTTAGCTGTCTTCACCGCCGGGATAATTTGGTCGCATTCTTATCTGACTTACCGTTCGCTGTGGTCGAGTTATATCAGCCACGCGATCGCAGATTTAGCTCTGGCAATTATTGGTTGGCAAGTCCTCTTTAACTAGCTGCTTTTTCAGCGACTATCGCCTGCAATTCTACAGTAACAATTGACCCTTTTCCCCACTCTCTCTCCTGACTAATATCTTCCCCCATCATCGGGGCGGCGTGGCACTGCCACAGGCGATAATGTACCCTGATAAATTTTAAGCTTCGGCAAGGTATATGTGGCTGTAGCTGCGGTTAATGCCAACTAGCAGCGACAAGTGTTTGCTGGCATTCATGCTGATTCTACTGGGCTCTTGACTGATGCTGTGCAATAATCGAACGTTCATATCTTCCCACCGGAAGATGCTTTCCGTTAAGACATCTGCTTTTAATTCTAGGTTTGGTTTTGCTGGCGATCGCATAATTTTAGCTGCTTGAAAACAGGCCAACATATCGCTACAAGCATCGGCGGCCGGGCCCCCAAGAGCACACCGATTGTCATCTGGAATTGCAAACTTAGAAAAAATGATGCTTTCATAACATGAAATTTTTTGTACGCGAAATCGTTTGATACATACCACGAAGCTGCTGCTAATGCTTAGGAGTCAACGTTTGCACGATATAGGTCGATCCACATTGAGTATTCCTTTGATCTTTATAGGGTCATTTAATAATTTGCTGATGAATTTTTGTTACGGTAATTACTTAGACAAGGATTGGGCAGGAACACTACATATACTCTGCCCCCCCAGTGGCAGTCTCTTTTGGGAACTTTTTCATGCGATCGCCTTTTATTAACAAATTTAAAACTCACGCAGCTAATTAAATTTATATCGGTGAAACTCTATTTTCTGTAGGACGATTGGGAAACCTATTTTTTCAAACAGTGGACGCATCAACCGGGTTTTTACACGAACATACGACAAGTGAGGGCGAGAGATATCGCTTAAAAAACAGGGTTTCTCCCCTCATTCGCGCGTCCACAACGGTCATTCGCGCGATCGTGCCCCTGCCGGTATCTGAGAAAACCACCATCTCTAAATCTTGACAAAATAGGATATTGTCTCAAGCAATACCGACAGCACAGTTACCCAAAAATCACAGCCTATGATTGGTATTTATATCTGTTAGTTCAATGGAAAAATCAACATTCTCAAGGTAATAATTACCCTCTTTAATCCAGTATAAAATTTTGCCAAAGGCGATATCAATCTACTGAATATTGTTGTTAATGCTACCTTTATCCCCCACATTAAAAGTTGGCTGACATTCGGTTTACTGTACATTCCTGTCTGTTGGATAGTAAATGATGTTATCTTCAACCGAGGGTGTTGTCTAGCTTGGTGTTGGTCGCGAACAAAGCTCCTATTTGATGAGGTATCTATCTTCGAGATGAACTTTCGCTGGCCTGCAAATTATCCCTATAGGAACTGTTTCGCCATCACATAAATCCTTATTATCAATCCCATGACAGTGCAGTTTGTGCAGATAAATATTGGGGTGTTGCGAACAGTCGGTCGGTTGGATTCTATGTAAACACTAGGAAAGCGGTAATTAATATTCACCCGCCCCTCTTTCCTTTTGGGCTCTAACATCAGTGCTGGTAAGCTGATACGCATTTAAATTGGGATTTTTGAAGCCTAGACTCCTTGCACCCTGGCTTTCAGGCAGAAAATTTAAATGCTGAACAGCTTAGCAGCGCCGAATGCGATTCCAAGTCTTAAGTGGGACTTAAAAATGAAAATCACCTTTGTTCTTCCTACTGTGTCTCTGACTGGTGGAATACGAGTAATATCTATTTTCGCAGAACTTTTGAGAAAGCGAGGACACTCCGTATTCGTCATCTCTTTACCCCGTCCCCAGGCGAGTATGCGCCAGCAAGTCAAGTCGCTGCTGCGGGGAGGGGGTTGGATTTCCCCACCTGAAAACGAACCCTCATTTTTCGATAACTTAGGTGTAGAACACAAAATTATCGATCGCTACCGCCCGGTAGAAGACAAAGATGTACCTGACGCTGACGTAGTAGTTGCCACCTGGTGGGAAACCGCCGAGTGGGTAGCCAAACTCTCTCCTAGCAAAGGAGCAAAAGCTTATTTTATCCAGCACCACGAAATTTTTGACTATCTACCTCAAGGTAGAGTAGAAGCAACTTGGATGCTGCCGATGCACAAAATTACGATCTCTCAGTGGTTAGTTGAGCTAGCTCGGACTAAATATGGCGATCGTCAAGTTTCCTTAGCTCCTCCTACCGTGGACACGAAGCAGTTTTACGCCTGTCCTCGCAACAAACAATCGGTTCCTACAGTTGGTCTAATGTACTCTACAGTCTATTGGAAAGGAACTGACATCGCCCTCAAAGCTTTTTCCTTAGCGGCCGAAAAGATCCCCAACCTGCGTCTGGTTGCGTTCGGTACAGAGGCCCCATCCCCGGAATTGCCGCTACCGGCAAATGCCGAGTATGTAATTCAACCCGACCAAGACAAAATCAAAGACTATTACAGCAAATGCGATGCTTGGCTGCTGGCGAGCCGCTCAGAAGGCTTCGGCTTGCCAATTATCGAAGCGATGGCGTGCCGCACTCCCGTCATCAGTACCCCAGCAGGTGCTGCTCCTGAAATTTTGAGCGACGGTACTGGCATACTTTTAAGACGAGAAGATCCCCAAGAAATGGCAAAAGCCATAGAGCGTATCTGTCAGATGCCAAATTCCAAGTGGCAAGCCATGTCTGAAGCCGCCTATGCCAAGGTGAACAATTATACTTGGGAAGATGCCACGGATCATTTTGAAGCGGCATTGAAAATTGCTGTAGACAAATCTAAAGACCGCGACGTTAACATAGATTCCTTTTCTCCCTACAATGCTGAGGAAAAAATTCCGGTTGGATGCTAAGTCCCGCGCTGCCATTTGAAATTGGGTGCTACGGGCGTTTTCGGTGCGGGATTCTGGGGAGAAACTCAATATCGTTTGGTGGGGTTCTTCTCTATGCCCCTGCCGCAACCGACTTTGCTCCAACAATTGCGATCGCTGCTGAGGGGTAGGGGTTGGCTGTCCGCTCCCAAGACACAAAAGTCTCACTTTGACAAAGTGGATGTCGAAAGTCGAGTTATCGAAACCAACCGTCCAATTACTGATCTTGACGTACCTGATGCCGATATTGTCATGGCTACTTGGTGGGTGGCAAAACTCTCTCCCAGCAAAGGAAGGAAAGTATATTTTCTCCAACATTATGAGGCTTTTGACAACGTACCACAAGGTCGAGTAGAGGCAACTTGGCGGCTGCCGATGCACAAAATCGCTGTGGCCCAGTGGCTGGCCGACATAGCTCGGAATGAATACGGCGATTTGTCTGTATCTCTTGTCCCTCCCACCGTGGACACCAAACAATTTTACGACCCCCAGTCGCGGCTGGGGCAGCCGCGAGGCAAGCAGTCAGTTCCCACAGTCGGGATGTACTATACTAGAACTCCTTGGAAAGGCTGCGATATTGCCCTGAAAGCTTTCTCTCTAGCTGCCCAAAAAATTCCCAACCTTCGTTTAGTTGCCTTTGGTTCCGGCGATAGTCCTCCTTCCTATTTGCCGCTGCCTCCGGGTACTGAGTATAATCAGGAACCTACTCAAGAGCAACTCAGAGAGTTTTACAGCAAATGCGATGCTTGACTGTTTTCCAGCAGATCCGAAGGCTTCGGCTTGCCAATTTTAGAAGCGATGGCTTGTGGCACTCCATTCATCGGCACTCCAGCAGGCGCAGCTCCGGAACTACAAGCTTGCGGGGGTGGCATACTTGTCAAGCCAGAAGACCCAGAGGATATGGCAAAAGCGATCGAGCAGATTTGTCAGTTGTCTGATGCCGAATGGCGCGCAATGTCCGAGACTGCTTTGGAAACGGTGATAAATTATACTTGGGAGGATGCAACTAATCTCTTCGAGGCGGCACTCTACACTGCTTTGGAACGTCAGGCACAATTAACGAACAAGACGTAAAATTGAGGTTGATTTAAAAGATTGGGGTTGGGCGATCGTTTAAGCGACAATTTTTATCTGGCAATTTGAGTTGTCTTTCTACAATTTTACTGCAAAAAAACCTATGGTTGCATTAATCCCACTGGCTATGTTCGGCTTTATTCCAGTCGTTTTTTACCTGTTTGTGAGGTTTCCGGCTCAGCGGGCGGTAATTATAAGTTTTGTAGCAGCGTGGCTTTTTTTACCGCAAGCTTCTTATCCCATCCCCTCATTGCCACCGTATACCAAAATCTCTGCAGCTTGCTACGGCATTTTGCTGGGGACTCTTATCTACGATACGGTGCGCCTCACATCTTTTAAGCCCGGTTGGCTGGACGTGCCAATGGTAATTTACTGTTTGTGTCCAATTTTTTCACAAGTTAGTAATGGCGGCAGCCCGATTTCTCCGACTATCAACCAAATCGTTACTTGGGGTCTGCCTTATTTTTTAGGACGCTTGTATGTGGGTAGTTTAGACGGGCTGCGACAATTGGCGATCGGGATTTTTGCAGGTGGGTTAGCCTACATTCCTTTTACTTTAGTTGAAGGGATTAGGGGCCCAATTCTGCACCAAATGATTTACGGCGTCAATGCCTTTGACGACTGGGGTCAAGCAAGGCGTATGGGGGGGTGGAGACCGGTAGTATTTATGCAGCACGGTTTGATGGTGGGCCTATGGATGATGACAGCCGCCTTAATTGCTGTTTGGCTGTGGCAAACTGGGACGCTTAAAAAGTTTATGGGCCGTAACATCAAGACTTTAGCAATTATATTAACTATCGCTTTTTTCCTGTGCCGTTCTACGGGCGCCTACAGTTTATTTGTATTCGCGTTGATCGTATTATTCTCTGCCAAGTGGTTTCGCACCTCTTTGCCCCTGCTATTCATAATTGGATATATAGTGTTTTATCTGTACATAGCTGCATCCGGCCAATTTTCGAGCAAAGACGTGATTGAGTTCATCAATCAAGTATTTGGCGAAGAACGAGCCGGCTCTTTGAAGTTTAGATTTGATAATGAAGAGATATTGGGGGAAAAGGCGCGGCAAAGATTTATGTTTGGCTGGGGAGATTCGGGCGGAAACCGCGTGTATAACGAATACGGTGATGATATCTCGGTCACCGACAGCTTATGGATTATTGCATTTGGCATCAACGGTGCAGTGGGTTTAGTTAGTTTATTTTCTTCCTTGTTACTTCCTGTTATCGTCTTTTCCGTGTTCAAATATCCCGCCAGAACCTGGACTAATCCCAAAGTAGCACCCGCTGCCGTCCTGGGAATAGCCTTAACTATGTACGTGTTTGACTGTGTTTTGAATGCTATGACTAACCCGATTTTTGCCCTGATTGCTGGAGGAATATCGGGTCTCGTCTTAAAAGCTCCAGAAAGTCTTAAGGCCAAGAAAACCACTTCGCCACCAAGAAGACAGTCCCTGGTTCACCAAAAATCAGGATGATTTTCAGGAATGCGATCGCTGCTTCACTTCAAGCTTGAGACTATCTTGCCTTCCCTGGAGACAAAAACTCAAAAATCTACCACTTTTGGATGAAATCCAGTTCGGAAGTTGCCAGATATTTGTCACTAGGTTAAAATTTTAACCTCATAAACTATTTTTTACATTCATTTGCAATGCTTCAAGTATTAGCACTGGATGGCTTTTTTCTTGAAACTGTGTTGCGAGTTATAATCTTAAAAATGGGCTTTATACAATTTTTCTAAAACGAGCTGATTCTTTACATAATCTTTAAAAATTCTCACTAGACAGGCAGGGTGTAGGAGGATATACTGAGAAAAGTATGTTCACGGAAGCACCCACGTAGTTAAAACACGAAACTGAATTGTGGGTTATAATAGTTTGAGTTGTAGTTTAATATAAAGCGGGAAGGGCATCATAAATGAAAACAGTTAATTTATTGAATGTCTCGATAGATAACTTGTCAATCACAGAGTTGTTTGAAAAACTCGACGGCGAAGGTGGTGTCGTATTTACACCGAATGTAGACCACTTGATTAAGTTGCAGTATGACCGCGACTTCTATGAAGCTTACAATACATCTACTTATAGAGTGTGCGACAGTCAAATATTGATGTATGCCTCTAAGTTTTTGGGTACTCCTCTCAAAGAAAAAATTTCTGGTTCTGATTTGTTCCCTGCATTTTATATGTATCACAAAGATAACGAGAAGATTAAAATATTTTTGCTAGGAGCTGCTGAAGGTATTGCTAGGAAAGCCCAGGAAAAAATTAACCAAAAAATTGGTAGAGAAATAGTGGTTGAAGCACTTTCTCCTTCTTTTGGCTTTGAAAAAGATGAGGAAGAATGTGAAACAATAATTGACGCGATCAATAAATCAGGAGCGACTGTTCTGGCTATAGGAGTGGGAGCGCCCAAGCAAGAGAAGTGGCTGGTTAAATACAGGAGCAAATTAACACACGTCAAAATTTTCTTAGCCGTAGGCGCAACCATTGATTTTGAAGCGGGTTGCAAAGCCAGAGCTCCCAAATGGATGAGTGAAGTCGGCATAGAATGGGCGTACAGACTATTAAGTGAACCGAGAAGGTTGTGGAAAAGATATTTGATTGAAGGTCTGCCTTTTTTCCGGTTAATCTTAGAACAAAAATTAGGGTTTTATAAAATGCCTTTCATGGAGAGCAAAACCAGCCAGCTAGAATGGAAAGGTGGCTCCTAAAAAGGTGAGCCACAAATCTCTAGCGTAAATTAAGCTGAGTATCGGAGAAAGTGGGTTTGACTTCAAGGTAAGACTGATGCAATCTGTGGATAGTCCGATCGCACTTTTTCTCAAAATAATTCATTTTTGCTTTCAAGTCCAGGTAAAATCGGAAAGAAACCTTTTGTGGAAAATCCTAATTAGGGATGCAACCGATGAATCTGCCTTCTTTCTTGTGGTTGTGGAAAATAGCGGCTTGGTCAATGGGTGTTTCCCTGTTGGCTTACCTGTTGCTGGCCGTTACTGGAACGTGGATGTTTGCTACTCGGAGTACCAAACAACCGCGACCAAAATGGCTGCGTCCTTTCCATGTGGCGACTGGTGCGGGGATGGCGACTTTGGTAATTTTACTGCTGGGAATTGGTGTAGTCGGTACGCTAGGATACTACGGCAATTTGGGTCACTCGGCTCATTTACCGGCGGGGTTAGCTGTTGTAGCTTTGGTCTTGGTTTCTGTTGGAAGCGGGCTGCAAATTGGTCCTAAACATCCTTGGGCGCGTCCCCTCCACATCGGCACTAATTTGGCTTTGTTTGGGGGATTTGTGACGGTGTTGCTCACAGGATGGACGATCGTACAAAAGTATTTGCCTAAAGTTTGAAACCTGTCTATTTGACCTCAAACTATACCAATGTGCCAGGGAAAACATATATGTAAGGTGCGCCGCAGCGCACCCTAGGTTTAATTTTTTTGCGTGAGTCCGCTTTTTGTGATGAATTCTAAAATATGCTGCGCGGTAATCTGGGGCTTTTCTAAGTGGGGAACGTGCCCGCAGTCGGGTATCCAAATTAGTTGAGAATTTGCGATCGCCATTGCAAACTTTTCCGCATCCGCCGTCCCCAAAATCCGGTCTTGTTTTCCCCACAAAATCAGCGTCTGCTGCTGAATTTGCGATAATTTTTCCCCAAAACCACCGTAACCGCCGCTTTTGGTAAACGCAATTAAAGCTTGATTCCAGTTGGGCATTTCCAAGTGTAAAGCAGCACAAGTTTGAGCGTCTAGAGAAGCCAAATTTTTATCGAAATAAGCATTGACGCTAATTCGCTGGCGAATTTTTGGATTGCGTAAAAAGGAAGTTGCCAGATATCCTAAAGGAGGAATTAAAAACTTTCCCTTATTAGAACTGATGGCAAAACCTGCGCTATCTATTAACACTAATTGTTTTACAGCTTCGGGATAATTGAGAGTGAAATCAATTGCTGCAGCACCTCCCATTGAAGCACCGACTAAGATTACAGGCTGCGAAATTAGCGTTTTCCAAAAATAGTAAAGGTGACTTTCAATTGCCCTCGCGCTGAATGCCAAACCTGCCGCTCTTTCTGTAAACCCGAAACCCAACAAATCAACCGCCCAAGTTTCATTTTCGGCAGCTAGCAGCGGCAACAGGCGGCGAAATTCAAACAAGGAACTGTCGAAGCCGTGAATTAGCAAAATCGGTGTGTTTCCGCTGCCTTTGCGCACGTAGGTTGTGGCAATTGGCTCAGAAGATAGGGGAGTTGTAATTGCCTCCCGTTGAATGCTTTGGGCTAAGGCAATTGAGGTAGATTCTGTGAGTTGTGCGATCGACTTTGGGAGAAAACTTGCTGGCATAATTCTTGAGAAATTGTGAATCGGTAGGGGCTGTGCCACGGTGTTCGCCCTAATATTTAAGTATATATGCTTGCTCGATCGCTATTTTAGGAGTTGGGGCGAGTCATTAAAATTCGATCGCTACTTAGTATCCCTCTACCCAGGCTAAGGCTGAGTTTGTTAACCAGATGTTAAAATATTTTATAATCGTTGCCAATAATTCCTTTTTAATCTACTATTATCTTCCTCTGCATCAAGAACGCCTCTGCGGTTCATTCAAAAAAACTAATTGACAAATCCAATAAAATTAGCATACCATTTACTCAAACATCTGAATATATGTTAAATAATTTTTACAAGTTTTCTAAAATCTCAACAATATACTGATGATGACTCAAACTCCATCCCTCAAAACCCTACAAACTAAAATTGGCGGAATAAACTGGGACAACTGCGCCAAAACAGTAGAAGCAGGTGTGCAAAAATTGCTCGGAATTACCGACATCAATGTAGTCTTTACCACAGAAACTTTCGGTATCAATTGAACAGGAAATAGCAAGGGCGACCCTAAAATTTAAAAGTTAAAATTGCTTGCCTGCTGTGCAGAGATAGCCAAAAATTCAGTATTTTTTCGCCCACTTGTTCTGGATAGAAGTGGTGAAAGAAATGCCTACCCTCTTTAAATTCTAAAAGTTGATCGCCTTTTTTCAGGAACTTAAGCCAGGGGCGCATGACAATAGGAGATACTACAAAGTCCGTCTTGCTACTGCATAACAACAAAGGTACTTCTACACCCCCATCGGATAAATTGGTCGTACTAAATAACGAGTGAGGCGAAGGCGAAAGTGCTAAATCTTTTTCAAAATATGATACAAATCTTTGATTGATATACTGATTTTGTTCTCCCAGCATATCGCCAACCATTTGAGTTAAAATTTGTTTGCGACTCCAGGAAAAAGCAGAAAGATGTGTATAGTAATGAGCTTGCCAATTAATAGCAGATGGCAAGCCGACAGCTAAGAGTCCCAAAGAGCTGACTTTGTGAGGATAGCGGCGGGCATAGATTAAACCAATTAGTCCGCTCGTACTGTGACCGATTAGATGAATTGGGCGATTGCGCGCTTTCAAATAGTGATGTAGTAGCTCAACGGCGACATCTAAAGAACAAGCTTCATCTTCCGTTTGTTCGTATTCCCATATTTGTATTGGTACTGACTGATTTAAGTAGTTAAGGAGAGAAAGATCGAATAATTGCAAACTCGGACTGGCACTTAGCCACAGCACATCATCTGAAGCACATATCATCACTTTTAAGTTGGAAAATGGAGCTATTAATAATTTTAACTGGTTCCCAGGCTCTTCTTGGGAACCGATGTCCAAAGGCTTTGCCTCGCGGAGTAAAATTGGAGGCAGAGCCCCCCGATCTGCGTTACCAGGCAGATCCTGGTAACGAGTAATTGCAAAACCAGCCCACCATTAATCCTAGATCCCAAATTCTGTCTTGAGTTGAGATACCCAAGATTTTACCCGTGCTTCCGTCAGATCGGATTGGTTGTCTTCATCGATCGCAAGACCTAAAAATTTGCCATTAACTACCGCTTTAGATTCATTAAAATCATAGCCGTCTACCGGCCAATAGCCAACAGTTTCGCCGCCCTGTTCCGTGATTTTTTCAGCCAAAATCCCCATGGCATCCATAAAATTATCCGGGTAGCCATCTTGGTCGCCAGTTCCCAAATAAGCCACCTTTTTGCCGCTAAAATCAATATCATCAAGTTCTGGGAAAAAGCCTTCCCAGTCACTTTGCAGTTCGCCGATATTCCAGGTTGGACAGGCAATAATCAGACATTCGTATTCAGCAAAATCATCATTTTCAATGCTGCCTATCTCGTGCAAAGTCACGATATCGCCACCAAATTCATCCCGAATCATTTCAGCCACCGACTCAGTTTTGCCAGTTGTAGTTCCGTAGAAAAGACCAATTGATTTCGACATTGTTACTCCGAAGGTGAAAGTTGACAGGGTTTAAGATTTATTTTTTTTGAGTCAGGATTTGGCATTTCCTGCCTGCAATTCATGCAAAAACAGTAGACGCGATTGTGGCACACCTGAGAAATCAGGGAGTCAAGACAGCAAGGACACTGTTTTTTCATTGGGTTAAATTTGAAAATTCATCAACCAAGCTGACTCGCTCATATCGGGGTCTGCTTCGCAGTCAATTAGTAACAGATTCAGCGTCGTTTGTACTTTTAGACTGCGCGGGATGCCTGCGGGTACAAACACAAATACTCCGGGTTTTAAAGTGACTGTTCGATCGCACACTGTGAGAGTTCCCCCTCCTTCTAAGACGGCGAGGGTTACATCTTTGGAGTTATCGAGGTCAGGTATTTCGGAATTTTTACCCAAACTCATCAGTTTTTGGCTGTCGGCGGGTTGTCCGTCGCTGATTCGCGAGGCTAACGCGGAAACTATTGCTGCTGTCACGGTGATTGACCTCCAGGTACTATTAACTTCCGGCACTTATTGCAATTAATATTCAATAAGCTACCATGCAATTTAGATAAATTGTCAAGAGTAAAACATTAAGATTTGTTACATAAGGCTGTCTAACTAGGTTTACACTCAGCACAAGCAGCCCCAAATTCACACGGGGCGGTGTTTATGGACGCTCAGAGAGGGCGGCGCAAGGGCTTAACTGTAAAAATACTTGCTAATAATTTGCAATTAGTTATTAAGATTACATTTGTAGTGCGATCGCCAATATAGCAATTCTCAATTGCCCGCAATACAGTAAGGATACGGCGCCGTGCCGTGTCCCTACGGAATATCTGTATTTGCACTCAACAGGGTAACGTGCACCGCTGCGTGCGCGCCCTACAAAATGCAATAGAGGCGGGTTTTAGCCGGATTTGTCGATCGCAAAAACCAGTCTAAAACCCGCCCCTAATGACAACAGTCAATCGATTTTAGATTTTAGATTTTAGATTTTAGATTTGAAGCATTGACACCACGGATAAATCCGGGGCGCTCCTTTATCGGATACAGGTTTTTTATTTGTGGACGGATGAATCCGGGGGCTTGTATCCTGGATGCTTTCGGTCAACAATCAACAATTAACCGACTAATTCTTCGCCCCTACGCCAACATACATAATCGACGTATCCTCATTAATTTTGATTTTAAACAAGCCAGACTTTTTGTAATCAAAATAGTTAGCGATATTAGAGATTAGCACTTGAGAAACTTGTTGGAAACTTTCCCCCGAAGGAAATAGCTGCTTTCCACTTGTAAGATTTCCCCAAAAACCGTGTATCTGGGCTAAAATAGCGCCCATTTCTCCAAACATATCAAAACCTTTAATTTCAATCTTGCCGAAACCCGTATCGCGCATTACCAAAGACAGTTCATCCGGGGTAACAAACTTTTCCCAATCGTGAACGCCCCGCCTAATCTCCTGCAAAATATTTTCCATCAGCCCAATCATCACAATTTGCGAGGAAAAAGTTCGGTTGATTGTATCAAAAAAGAACAGTCCCCCAGGTTTGAGAATCCTGTGAACCTCTGACACAACTTTTTTGTAATCGGCCACGTGTTCCAAAACATCCACGCAGATGACAACATCAAAGGTATTGTCAGGGTAGGGCATATTTTCGGCAAAACCTTGCCTGTAGTCAATCTCAAAACCGCTGGTAACTGCGTGATTTTGAGCGGCTACAATACATTTCTCCGATCGATCTATTCCAGAAACAATAGCGCCTCTCTGGGCCATAAACTCGCAAGAAAAGCCGCCGCCGCACCCCACATCTAAGGTTTTCAGCCCTTGCCAATTAGTCGCGTGTCTGTCGAAAAACTCAAATCTGGGTTTGTTTAGATGGTATAAGGCATAAATTTTAGCATTTTCGTCCCACCAATTATCGGCATTTTCCTCATAAAACTCTAAATCATTTTTTACTTCAGTTTTCTGCACGATTTTTTCATTCCTGATTAGTGAAAAATTTATATGGCGATTGCACATTTGCTGGATTTTATAGGACGCCAATACACCTATATTTTTGTGAAAAAACCGAGGTTTCGTGACAAGTTCGCAGGCCGACACCAGGTTTATGAATCCGCGCGCGTAAGTTCTATTTTATCGTTAATTGTGAATCGCCACAGTTTTTTATTATAATAGCTCTGGCATAAAATTCAACCAGATGGATCGCGTTTCTATTATCATCCCAGCCCTCAACGAAGCGACTTGTCTGGAACGCACCCTCCGCCAACTCAGCATTCTCAATCCTCCCGCTTGGGAAGTGTTGGTGGTAGACGGCGGTAGTCAAGACGAAACAGTGGCGATCGCACTTTCCGCCGGCATCCGCGTTATTTCTAGCAGTACAGCCGGACGTTCCGTGCAAATGAACTTAGGTGCTCAAGTCGCCACCGGTGAAATTCTGTGCTTTCTCCATGCCGATACTTTAGTTCCCGACGACATTGTAGCAGTCATCCAGAAAACATTGTCCGATGCCGAAATTTCCGGCGGCGGGTTTATCTCCCTGATGGCTGGTTCGCAGAAAACAAGATGGGGTTTTTCCCTCCACAATTACCTGAAAACTTATTACGCGCCACTGTTATTTCGGCCTCATTTATTTGTCCAAGGATTGCGCCTGCTGTTTGGCGACCAAGTTATTTTTTGTCGCCGTACCGATTTTTGGGAATGCGAGGGTTTCGATGCTGCGCTGCCAATTATGGAGGAGGCAGATTTGTGTTTGAAGTTAGTGCGACGGGGGAGACTTAAGTTAGTCAATCGGGTAGTGGAAAGTAGCGATCGTCGAGTTGCGAATTGGGGCGAATTTAAAGCTATTGCCATCTATCTTTCGATTGGTTTTTTGTGGGGTTTTGGCGTTTCCCCAAGGTATCTCAAGCAGTTTTATGAAGACATCCGCTGAAACACAAAATCCGATTAAATTCCCAAAATGTACTGGCTGTAATTTTTGGGCAAAACTTTCTGCAACAGGTAAATAATCGCCCAACAACCTAACAAAGTCCCCGTAACTAAAAAGCCGATCTTCAGCAGGGGATTTACCGCGTCAATAAACTTATAAAACACTAACAACACATGTAGCAATCCTAAAAGAGTCGTAAGTTTTTTACCCCACCCCAACCCTCCCCGCGGTGTCGGGGAGGGAGTAAGAAATTCACAAATTATGCGAGGATTGCTATAGAGACTATTGCGAAAAAAAATTTACTGCGAAAAAAAAGTCTACCTAAATTAGGTAGATTTTTAGAAATGTTCAAGCAATGAGTTCACTGTTGGCTAACCGTTGTTGTGATGGATGTGCGACGCAGAAACACTATCCAACTGATCGCGCCCGTTGCGGATCACGCGCAGCATATCGCTTAACTTGTGCTCGATATTATCGAGAACTTGGTCGGCATAATCGTCGGCTCCGTTTTGAATTTCCTCGCATTCAGCCATCGCCCTGACTCTCATCTCTTCCAATTCCTCTTGAGCCTGGTAGCGAATTTGTTCAACTTCCGCCAACGTGGCCTGCTGAATTGCCTCACAGTCGAGCAAAACTTGCTGACGCAACTGATCTGCCTCTATCTTCGCCTGCTGGAGCAGGCCCATATCGTTTAAAATTTCTGCTGCTCGCTGTTCTGCTGCTTCTATCACTTCCTGAGCGTAAAGTTCCGCCTCTTGAAGCAAGTCGTCTTTGTGCCGGATGATTGTCTCGGCTTCCTGAAAGGCGATCGGCAAATTTAGCCTCACCAAGTCTAACTGATCGAGCAACTGTTCTTCATCCACCAGAGTGCGTCTGGTCATGGGAATTCGCGGGCTGTCGAGAACAATTTCCTCAAGCCTGTTCAATTCCCGCTGGATGTCTACTCCTGCGGTTCGGGTGGGATCTCCGAAGGCGGCTGTGTTCTGAGGTGGTTGGTTCTCAGTGCCGATGCCGGTACTATCGGGTTCGATGCGAGTTGGTTCCTGCTGGCGTAACATTTGTAAATATCTAGGGCGACGTGTTTCGGAACAAGATGATCTACGGAGCCACCAAACTTGGCTATTTCTTTAACTACACTACTACTTAAAAAGCTGTACTCGTTAGAAGTTGCCAAAAAAACTGTTTCAATTTCACCCAGAAGGGTTTTATTGGTGTGGGCCATCTGGAGTTCCATTTCAAAATCTGTTAATACCCGGAGCCCCCGCAGCAGCACTTTGGCTTGTCGAATCTTAGCATAGTTTACTGTCAAACCCTCAAAACTGTCTACTTCTACATTTGGCAAGTGTTGGGTAGAGCGCCGGATCTGCTCGATCCGTTCCTCTACGGTGAAGAGAGGGGTTTTGCTGGGGTTTCTGACTACGGTAACAATTACCCGATCAAACAGTTTAGATCCCCGCTCGATAATGTCTGCGTGACCGAAGGTAATGGGATCAAAGCTGCCTGGATAGATTGCAATCACGAGTTTTGCCCAACGGAGTGGGGGAGTGGGGGGAATGGGAGAGTGGCTAGAGTGGGGCTGTGGGAGAGTGGGAGAGTGGCAAAGCCGGAGATGTGGAAAATCTTCCTTCTTCCTTCTTCCTTCTTCCCTCTTCCTTCTTCCCTCTACTTTTTCATGGAATGAGCTTTGTAGAAAGTTTCGAGGCTTTGCTTGTCGCCCACAAACCGCCAATGCCAAGGCTCGTAACTGACGCCTTGGCGATTGTTTTTGGGGAAGGACATTTCAAAGCTGAAGGCGACGGCGTTGGCTTCTAACCACTTGAATGCTTCGGTATTTTCAAAACTGGGGCTGAGGTTGTGTTCCGGGGCAGTGCCGTCGCCGATGTCGATCGCATAACCGGTGTGGTGTTCGCTGTAACCTGGAGGGGCGCTGACTTCGGCTCGCTTGCTGGCGTTTTGCCTGCGTTCGGCTTTCACGTCAAAAAATACGTGCTGTTGGTCTTGTAGGGAACGAAAGCCGGATATGGGAGCGAAATAGATGCCTGATGCTGCAGCGGCGTTGACCATTTCCTGATATTTTGCTGCTGCCCCGGAGCGGAGTTTGACGCTACCGTCGGAGGTGACGCTTACCAAGTCTTTGGCTGGTGCTTCTGGGTACGGCAAGTGTCCCAGCAGGTTTTCTGGTATTGCGGGGACTTTTGGGGTGGTAGCTGGACTCGCGACAGACGGAGACGCGGAACTTGTCGGCGCTGAGTCTTGTTGAGTTTGCTCTGCCTGACTGGTGGCTGGGAACGAGTTAAAGTTGAGGTGCAGCCAGATGCTGACCCCAAAGGCTAAGGCGGCCAACCCTAGCAGTTTCCAAATCAGCCCTTTTTTCTTGGACTGACTCTGCCCTGCTTCTGGGTATGGGTGGTCTCGCACTGCTTCTGGAATTTCGTCGGCGACAAGCT
This sequence comes from Microcoleus sp. AT3-D2, assembly GCF_036705715.1. NCBI lineage: Bacteria > Bacillati > Cyanobacteriota > Cyanophyceae > Oscillatoriales > Microcoleaceae > Microcoleus > Microcoleus sp. AT3-D2. The sequence continues at coordinate 144,323 of NZ_JAUBVE010000006.1, forward strand.
CCGAGGCTTGCGGGGGTTTTCTTGACAGACTAGCGTTATCCAAGCCAGCTCCACTCCTGCACTTCAATAAGGCTCAACGTTACAAATTGTAGACCGATATGGGCGATCGAACAGCTACAATTGCCGCTGAGAATATATCATCTCTTTCTGACCTCGCCCCGTCCCATCCGCCAACTCTCGCATCTGTTGCTTGGGCCCACAGTCGATCGTCCCTGCGAGGTCGAACTGGTTGGCGCTGGTAGCGCTGGTTTATTTTAAGTGTAATTTGTTACTGTTCGATAAAATCGAACAATTCTGCGATCGACACATCAAACGTCCGCGCCAATTTTAGCAGAGCACCGATGTCAGCCATTGCCATACCGGGCGATCGGGCATAGCTTTTCAGCGTGCTGTAGTGAACGCCCGATCGAGTGGCAACCTCTGTCAGAGTCGAACCGTTCTCAGCAGCCAGATCTCAAATCCGCAACCTCACCAATTCTATGCTTGACAAAGGGCAAGTATTGTGCATTTAAGTAATTAGATATTAAAGGGCGATCGTCCCCCGGCCTCAGAAACCGAAGAGCAATCACTTTTTTAGACAACCTCTCATTATATTTGTTTTATGGTGAAAGAGTGTATTCAGGCTTTTTGAGTAGAGTTTGTTGAGCAAACCCCTTAACTAATTTTATTCGTGAGTAGATCCATCTGGCATAATTGCACCAGTGAGTTTAGCATTTACCAAGTTTGCTCCCCCTATTTTTGCACCCAGGGCTATTTCGTTCTAGACAGTAGGCAGGGTTTAGGTTTAGAGTTTAGAAGTCGGATTCACCCTAACTTATGATT
>NZ_JAUBVE010000150.1:0-4103 GCF_036705715.1 Microcoleus sp. AT3-D2
GAAAAAACTCACACTAAAACGGGACTATCTGTAGCTGTAAATATCCTTAATAAAGTTTATCAAACTGGTCGAAAGGTAGCTGATAATTTCAAAAATACTATGCAAATTGTTTTTGACGAATATTTGCCAAAATGGAATTATCGAGCCGTACCCCAACCTGAGTAATTCATTAAGTTATTTATTTTTCATTCCTTAGATCACCATGAAGTAGATGACATTCATCTAAAAACAATACTATTATTTGCCCAGATTCTATACCAGCCTTGTTTTTAAATAAAATATCGTTAATTTCTTCGGTCTTTTTTTTACCAGTTCTTTATCAAATTTAGGATTGGTTTTTTGAGTTTTTTTCCAAGTAATTTTCGCCCGGTCGAAAAGTTCATATTAACTCTGTTTTGATTTATATATCACACCAAATTTTTGAGCTAAATAAGTAACCAGCTCATCTAAATTCCAATATTCTTTATTCTTTAACCACTCGATTACTTCAGTATTTTGTTGAGCTGTTAAATACCCTTTTGACCCTTTATGTCCTAGTTTTATTCCGGCGATGCCTTTGGTTTTAAATTGTTTTTTCCAATAACCAATAAAAAAATTACTTACACCTAATATTTTGCTAATTTCATGGTAAATATTACCTGAAAGCGCCATTCTTACAGCTATTGCTCGTTTTAGTTCTCTGGCATCGACATCGCTTTTAATGAAATCTTCTAATTGGGCTATTTCTTTTTCCATATTTTTTTGTGAAAGTTGTAAGTTATTCATTTTTTTTGTCATAATTAAGTATTGCATATAATTGCATCACACTCTTGATAATGATTTAGGATTGCTATATATAGGTTAACGGGAGCGTCTGTTTTATATGCTGTCCATCATCCCAACCTCGCTCAGGAGTTGCGTTTCTGGAACGTTAGCTGTAACTTTATGCTCTGTGTCAGAATCACCAGCCCTCAGATTTATCCGTGGGAGCACTTCCACAATCTCAAATCTCAAACGCGGGACGTAGGATTCAGCCACAGGAGAATTGTCCGTTTTAATTCATTTAATTCTCGATACACTTCTTGTTTGACCCACTGCCCGATCGCGTCGAAGGGCGTAAAAATTTGACCCACAGGCCAGCTAACATCTTGACCCAAGGGCGTTTGATGGTTGCCCGCTAGAGTCTGAACTGTAATCATGTCGGGAAATCGTGCTTTTAGCAGTTTTGTCAAAAGCAGGGTTTGGTCGATGTTGTCGCCGTTAAATTTGACTAAAAGATTGCGCCGGATTTGATAGCTATTTTGGACGAGGCGATTAGTCTCTTGCGGGGAGGGGGTAAACTCAACGTTAAAGACGGGGGAAATTTGCTCGACGATCGGGATTGCTTCGGATGCGGCATAATTATTGAACGAAATCAGAATATTGCCGACTCGTTCTACGTCAAATACAGAACCGATCAGCAAGTGCAGTTTGCATCCCATGCTGTGTCCCATGCCGTAAATGGGGAGATAGGAAGATTTGAGCAATTTAGTGGCCCGCAGGCGATCGAGGGCATTTTCAAATTTGTTGAGGACATCGCGGGCGATCGCAATATGATCCAAAGTATTGACAAACGGCGTTGCGACTACAACATATCCTTGATTCCCCAAAGCTTCTAACAGCCAGCGATAGGTGAGTTGCGGTGCTGTCGCCACAAATGCACCGCCGAGAAAATGTACGATCGCGATCGGTCTTGGAGGAATTAATACCCAATTGCCAGAAATTTCTTGCCAGTCCATAAATTCAATCTAATTCAAAGTAAAAAGGTGATCGTCCTCTGAAGGTAAAAGGCAGAATGTTTTATAAATTTTTGCTTTTATTTTCTGCATCAAAAAGGGGTTTGCTACCCATTTTTTAATTCCAAAAACTTTCCTTTTTACTTATACATTATTTATTTTAACTGTTGTGGGGGTAAATAGCACGGCTGGCGATCGCTGCTATTTGCAAGCTGTATAGGCTTGAAGCTAGTGGCACAATAAATCAAGGCTGACATCCGATCGCGACTTTCAAAAATTTTTATATTGTCTCCCAACGCACGGCTCCAAGTGGCTGTAGCAGGTAGTGCGGGTAATTGACCCGACAGAATATTAACAGTCAAATACGGCTCAAAACGCCTATATCGCGTATTAATCAGCCCCTCGGCGATCGGCGTCGATTCGGCTTTATTGGCAGCACCTAATTTCTTGAGTAAACCCGCATATAGCAGTTCTCAATAAAGTGAGGTATACCCTATGCCCTATGCTCGCTTATCAAGCGTGTACCTCATGTTACTGAGAAAGGCTATACAACTATAACATCCTTTAGGACAGCCCCTCAATTTCAGACGATCGCTGGGGGTTTAATTGTGGCGAATGACTGATACCTTCTGCGGTTTGATGACTCAACTTTTCGTGAGTCTTCATCCATTTCCACTTGTGCACAGTAGCTTGAGGATTGAGCACTGTGGTAGCTACCCCGTAAACAATAGTAGGCAAAATCTCCCGATTTAACCAACTTTGTCCCAACTTTCTCATGTAGTGCAGTGCCAAAACTTCTCGAAATTTGTTGAGCCTTTGCAAAAGCGGCAAATTTTTAAAACATAACTGTTCGTACTCCTGGAGTGACAACTCTTTTTCTCCCCGCAAACGTCGCAGTTGGTTTTCCTTGACACAATCAGAAGCTATGCGCTTTTTTAGCCAGTGCTTATCAGTGAGAGATTTCCCTCTAATTCGATAATTTCCCAAAGGTTCTGTCGCCGCTAGCAAGCCATACTTTTGAGCAAGTTTGGTAAATAATTCTGTATCTTCTCCTACCTGCCAATCTTCTGCAAACCCGCCTTCTTGGAGAAGAATGGAACGATCGACTACAACAGAAGACGGGAAAACCCAAGGACTTTCGCCTGTCTCCTTAATCGCCTGCATTTCTGCTTTAGTTGTAGGATAGGTAGGAATGTAACTCAACTTGTTGCCACGCTTGTCTAAATACCGCAAAGCGTGAGCCACAGCTTTGACTTCGGGATTGTCTGCGAGCATCTTCAAACAAACTTCTAACTTATTGGGTTCCCAGGTATCGTCGCTGTCGATAAACGCTACAAACTCGCCTGTGGCGCGATACATCATTAAATTTCTCGACTTAGAAACCCCGTAATTTTGGGAATTTCTGAAGTATTGAATTCTCGAATCTTGCTCGACCAGCTTAGCAGCAACTTTGTCAGTAGCGTCAGTAGAGCAGTCATCAACAATTAATATTTCTAGATTCTTGTGGGTGCCATTGAGTACGGAGGCAACTGTCTCGGCCAGAGTGTCGGCAGCATTGAATGCAGGAATGATTACACTGACTTTTTGGCTGTTCATAACTTGCATTAAGGTGTGGTTTGGTAGTTGTTCGCCGAAGTATAGTCTCGAAGCACACACTCTGACTCATTTACGTGCAAGTACCTGTAGTCAGGAAACTTGCCTACATACTCCCAATATAACAGGTTTACCGACATCAGTGTTATCTACCATAAGGAGGGAACAGCCCTTAGCAGGCGGAGTGTAGACTATTATTTGGCGGTCAATTTTTCTGACACAAAGGCGACGGGTGCGGGGGATCGAGGGATTTTTCCGGGGACTGGAGTTGTCCTAAGTTCGATCGCATCTTTTTGCTTAAATAGACTTACCCAGAAAAACCCGGTCTTAGCCCAAATTTTTGGTTGATAACTATACAGCTACTAATACTAAAAAAACCGATTTCTGACTCAGTTCGATTCCGGTTAATTGCCAATCATAAATTTGTTTTTTGTGCGCTAGAGCCGGGAGTGAATAGTTTGATATTTTACTCCAAACTTAATTATAAGTATTAATCAAATTCGACTATATCAAGAGTAAGTAAATCCTATAGCATTTATCAGAAAGATGAGGTATGATATAACTGACTTGAACGGAGTGAAAAATATAGAACCCCAAAATGTTATGCAGCTCTAATTAAATGGAGCGCGAGCGAACAGTCGCTCGACCCACAGCAGTCACTCGAATGACAAATATCAAGGATTTTAGTAAGTATCACACATTAGTAAAAATGAAAACTTATTCGATTGATTTTAGACAAAAAATTATGGATGTGTA